>CAZWLA010000023.1:0-20157 GCA_964633845.1 uncultured Arcobacteraceae bacterium
TTTTAATGCAAGTTATTCCGCTTAAGATAGTTCAGTTTTAGGGGAGGCTTACAAAGAGATATATCATAATGACTCTATAGTAATCTTGACAACAAATGAGAAAAAAATATTATCACTATTATTAAATAATTTAAATCAAGTATTTACATATGATATGATTTCCGATGAGTTATATGATTATAGTTTTGATGATAAAGTCAACGCAATTAAAATTATGATTAAAGAGTTAAGAAAAAAACTTCCAAAGGATACAATATTAAACGTATATGGAAGTGGATATAAGGTGATTTTACAATAGTATGAATAATTTGAAAAATAAAACATTATGTTTAAGTGCTAGTGCTGGTACTGGTAAAACATTTGCCCTGACTGTAAGGTATATATCATTACTTTTAAATGGTGCTACACCATCTGAAATATTAGCACTTACTTTTACTAAAAAAGCTGCTTTAGAGATGTCAAATCGTATATTTAAAACACTACAGTCCTTGGGTGATGATGAAGCATATATGAATGCTATTGAAGATGCTTCAGGACTTTCAAGTGATAATATTATAGCTCAAAAAGAAATTTTAATATCAAATTTTTTACAATCAGAATTATCTATTTTTACAATTGATAAATTTGTAAATAAAATTTTAAGAGAGTTTAGTGGATATGCCAATATTAGTGATGATTTTGAGATCCAAAATGATGATATGTCTAAGCTTGGATTTGAGTTTTTAAACTATTTAGAGGAGAAGGATTTTGAACTTTTATTACAGTTTGCACATTATGAAAATAAACAGTATCAAACATTACTGACAATTTTCAAAGATTTAATTCAAAAAGATGAAAAGATTAGTGCAAAGCATATTGAAGATGGTTTAGTAGAGCTTGCACAAGAAAAGGTGATAAAGCAAGCATTAAAGATTAAAGAATATGTTCACAATCATGAAAAGTCAACACCCACTGCAAAAAAGGCAGTAGATTTTGATAGCTTTGATGATATTTTTAAAAGTACCTGGATACAAAAAGAGCATTTTTCTGATTTTAGATCATTTACTAAAGCTATTCAAAGCCAAGAAGCTGAAGATTTATTTCAAGTATTTAGAAAAGTTTCAAAAGAATACTTTTATATCAAATCTCAATATCTACTAGGTCAACTTGATATTCTTTTGCAAATATTTAAAGAGTTTAAACTAAATTATCAAAAAGGTAAAAACTATTTAGAATTTTCAGATATAGCAAATCTAACAAATAAGCTTTTAAATAATACAATAAATGGGCAAAATGACTTTTTATATTTTAGATTAGATACTAAGTATAATCATATTTTAATAGATGAATTTCAAGATACATCGTTGTTGCAGTTTAATATACTCAAGCCAATGATTGATGAGGTCTGCTCGCAAGATGGTACGCAATTTAAAACATTTTTTTATGTAGGAGATATTAAACAATCCATTTATAGATTTAGAGGTGGAAACTCTATACTATTTGAATATGTAAGCAATAGATATAATATTCCGGTAGAGTCATTAAAACAAAACTTTAGAAGTAGGAAAAATATTGTAGAGTTTATAAATGAAGAGTTTAAAAATTATAAAAATATGCCACCACAAATTTCAAACAATGATGGTGGATATATAAATATGCAGAACATGCCAGATGAATTTAAAGATGGTGATTTTGAGGCTATTTTTAAACAATTAAAAGATCTACTGCAAAAGGGTATAGATCCTAAAAAGATAGCTATTTTAGTATATAAAAATGATGATGTATTAAATATATATAATTATCTTAAACAAAATTTGCCAACAATAGATATTGTGACTGATATGACATCAAAACTCATTATGGTACCAAATATAAAAGCTATTATTAACTATATTAAATAT
Organism: uncultured Arcobacteraceae bacterium; assembly: GCA_964633845.1. GTDB lineage: Bacteria > Campylobacterota > Campylobacteria > Campylobacterales > Arcobacteraceae > JADHTT01. The sequence goes on from CAZWLA010000023.1 coordinate 1,881, forward strand.
CAGTATTTTAAAGATGATAAAGGTTCCAATATTTATTTAAATAATTTTCATGCACTTATTGGCAAGAAAATTAATACAACATGTGAGCTAAATATAGATATTAAACAAAATACTATAAATGATATAGTTTATTTCGTAGCTAGACATTATAAATTACTTGATCAAAATATGATTAAATTTATAGAGATATTATCAAGTTATAGTGATATAGTTGATTTTATTTATCATATAGATAACGATGACACCCCTATGGTAAATAAAGATAATATTGGATTGCAAATTTTGACAGTATACAAGTCTAAAGGTTTGGAATTTGATACTGTATTACTAGTAGATAGAATCACAAAAAAGAGTAATGATACATCAATGTTATTGTTTGAATATGATGGCATAAAACTAAAAAATACACATATAAAGATGAAGAATAGAGAATACTTTGATGATGATTATAAAAATGCTTTGGAAAATGAGAAATATCTAAAAACTTTGGATGAAAAAAATACATTATATGTAGCATATACTAGAGCTGTGGATAATTTAATCATATTTACTAAATCTAATGAGACTTATAGTCTAGGAGACTTAGTGGTTTCTGCAAAAAACAATGATATGGATTCTATCAAACCCAAAGAATATAAAGCATTAAATCTTGGATATCAAAACCTAAAATCTAATAAAAATGATGAAGAGCATAATCTTCATGCTCAATATTTTGGTATTGCTACTCATTATTGCTTAGAGATGGTAGATAAATTTGATAGCAAGTCATTAGATGTAAGCTTAGCTAGCACAAAAAGTAGATTTTCTAATTTTTTGGATGAGAAAGATTTTATAAAAATATTAAAACTATGTCAATTGCTAATAGAATCTAAAAAGTTTAATGATTTAATCAATAATGCAAATATTTCAAAAGAACAACAGCTTATATTTAATGGAGAACTCAAGGTATTGGATTTGTTAATACAAAAAAATAATCAAGTGATAGTCTGTGATTATAAGACTACCATAGATGAACAAATTGAACATACTATACAAGTAAATGGGTATAAAAAAGCTTTAAAAAATATATTTCAAGATAAATATATTTTAGGATTTATCATCTATTTAAAAGATGATGGAGTGAAGTTAGTTGAGGTGTAGAAATATCTACACTTCACCTTTTTTAATTGATTCTAAGAATTCTTCCATATTATATTTTTCTCTATGAGACTGGGTCATAATATGTACTAAAATATCACCTAGATCTATAATAGTCCAATCATCAGCTTCATCTACTCTAAAAAATTCTTCACCAAGTGGTTTAAGTTCTTCTTTTAGATAATTTACCAATGAAAATGCATGCTTTGAGTTTAAGGATGTAGCAATTACAACTTTATCAACCATGTAGCTTTTTCCAACTAGATCAAAAGTATCAATATTTTCTGCTTTTTTCTCATCTAGTAATGAGATGATTTTTTCTATTCTTTGTTCCAAAGTTTTATTACCTTTTGTTTTATTTGATTTGGTATTGAAGTTATATCCAAATTTTCTCTAATTTTGGTTGAACTGACCTTAAAATCGATATTTAAAGTTTGAAAATTATCACTTTGAATACCATCTCTAGATGCAATTACAAATTTAACTTTTTCCTTAAGTTCTTCAAACTTTTTCCACTTATGAAGTGATTTTATATTGTCTGCACCAATAACCAAGTATAGTGTATCGATATCAAATTTAGAATATAGATAGTTTACAGTTTCAATAGAAGCTACTTTTTTGCCTTGATCAACTTCATAACTTGATATTTCAATATTATCATATTCGCTACAAAGATCTTGCATAAGATCTAGCCTTGTGTGTGCATCAAAATGACTACGATCTTTAAATGGATTTAAAAAAGTTGGCATAATTATAAGCTTATCAATATCAAGTGTTTTTTCAATATTTTCTATAATAGATTGATGCCCAATATGTGGTGGATCAAAACTACCACCAAATAATGCTATGTTCATTTTTAAAATCCTTTAATATAGATGCTCTAAATAGGATTTTAGCACATTTTGGATAACATATAGTAAATAATAATTTATGATAAGGATGAAGTATGGCTTTAAAAGTAGCGATTAATGGATTAGGTAGAATTGGTAGATGTGTAGCAAGAATAGTAGCAGACAGAGATGATGTTCAACTTGTAGCAGCTAATGCTAGTGGTTCAGAAGATATGATTCAATATGGACTTAGATATGATTCTGTACATGGTGCAAGAGAAGATATTATAGTTAAAGATGGAATTATTACAATCGGTTCTGATGAAGCAAAACTTTTAAGCCAACGAGATCCAGCTAAATTAGACTTTGCAGCATATGGTGCTGATGTTGTACTAGAGTGTACTGGTGCATTTTTAACTACTGAATCTGTTCAGCCATATATTGATAATGGTGTTAAGAAGGTTGTACTTTCAGCACCTGCTAAAGATGATACGGCAACATTTGTAATGGGAGCAAATGAGGATACATATGCAGGTCAAAATATTGTATCAAATGCTTCTTGTACTACAAATGGATTAGCGCCAGTTGCAAAAGTACTTGATGATGCTTTTGGAATTGAAGCTGGTCTTATGACAACTATCCATTCATATACAGGATCTCAGCCAATTTTAGATGCTAAGCATAAAAAAGATCCTAGAAAAGCTAGAGCAGGAGCAGTAAACTTAATACCAACTACAACTGGTGCAGCAAAAGCTATTTCAAAAGTTTTACCACAATTATCTGGAAAAATAAATGGTCAAGCAATTAGAGTACCAACTCCAAATGTTTCTATGGTAGATTTAACAGTAACATTAAATAAAGATGTGACTGAAGAGGAAGTAAACAATGCATTTAGGGCAGCTTCAACTTTAAATATGAAAGGTATTTTAGGAGTTGATGAAGAGCAAAGAGTAAGCTCAGATTTTAATGGATCAAGTACTAGTACAATAGTGCCAATGGATACAACTCAAGTTGTAAATGGAAATATGGTAAAAGTTTTAGCTTGGTATGATAACGAGTGGGGATACTCTTGTAGACTTGTAGATATGGCAGTACATATTTCAAAGTAGCGACAATATTTTTCAATATCTTCTTCGTTAAAATATATTAAAACCTCGTCACTTACTTCAAGTAAGCTCCTCGGTTTGAATCTATTTTGCCTTGAATCTATTTGAAAAATCTTTGCTAGCTTTGAAATGCAATAAAATAACAAAAGGAAAAAAATTGAAACTTCAAGAGATTAAAAATATAGATATATCTGGTAAAAAAGTATTTATTAGATGTGATTTTAATGTACCAGTTGATGAGTACCAAAATATTACTGATGATAGAAGAATCAAATCAGCATTAAATACAATAAGATATTGTTTAGACAATGATTGTGCTATTATAATTGCTTCACATTTTGGTAGACCTAAAAATGGATTTGAAGATAAATTTTCTTTAAAACCAATTGCAAAAAGACTTCATACTCTTCTTAATCAAGAGGTTAAGTTAGCTCCAAATGTAATTTGTGATGAAACAACTTCTATGGCAAATGATCTTGAGTCTGGTGAAATAATGTTATTAGAAAATATGAGATTTGAACCAGGTGAAACAAAAAATGATCCAGAGCTTTCAAAGACTTTAGCTTCAATGGCAGATATTTATATCAACGATGCTTTTGGAGTATCTCATAGAGCTCATGCTTCAGTTGAGGGTATTGCACAATACTTTGATATTGAACATAAAGCTGCAGGTTTTTTATTATCAAGAGAGATTGAATTTTTCTATCATATAGTTGAAGAACCAAAACGACCATTTGTATCTATCGTTGGTGGGTCTAAGGTGTCTGGAAAGCTACAAGTACTAAACAATCTAATTGCAAAAGTTGATAAGATTATTATTGGTGGGGGTATGGCATTTACTTTCTTAAAAGCACTTGGGTATGATGTTGGAAACTCTTTGGTTGAAGATGAACTACTTGATGATGCACTTAATATTATGGCTGAAGCAAAAAAACTTGGAGTTAAATTTTACCTGCCTGTAGATGTAATTGCAGCAGAAGAGTTTAATGCTGAATCTTTTGCGAAAGAGACTACGGTGCAGGAAATTCCAGCAGGTTGGATGGGATTAGATATTGGTCCTGCTTCTGTAACACTATTCTCTCAAGCACTTGATGATGCACATACAATACTTTGGAATGGTCCAATGGGTGTATATGAGATGGATAAGTTTGCTAAAGGTAGTACAGATATATCACATAAGGTTGCAAAAAGTTTTGCTACAACTGTTGTAGGTGGTGGAGACACTGCTGATTTAGTACGACGAACAGGTGATGAAGATGAGATGACATTTATTTCTACTGGTGGTGGAGCATCATTGGAGCTTATTGAAGGTAAAGTTTTACCAGGTGTAAAAGCTCTAATTATTGAATAAGAGCTAAATTAGAATGAGGATATTAATAAATGGACTTGGACGAATTGGTAAAGCAATTTTACGAATCGCACAAGACAATAAATCACTGGATGTAGTAGCAATTAATGAGCTAAATCCAAATATTGATAATATTACCTATTCTATAAATTATGATTCTACATATGGTAAGCTAAAAGATAAGTTTGTTGCATCAAATGGATATATCAAAAATAGTTATTTCAATATTAAGGTTTTAAATGAAAATAATCTTGATAGTATAGATTATGAATCACTTGATATTGATATTGTAATTGACTCTAGTGGATCAAAAGTTGATACTTTAAAATTAAAGAGTCTGTATCCTAAGGCTTTTTTTTTAACACATCCAAATAAAAATGCAGATATAAATGTGATTATGGGTGTAAATGATCATAAGATTGATTTTTCATCTTCTGAAATTATTTCAACAAGCTCATGTAATGCAACAGCACTTATGCCAGTATTAAAGCTTATTGATGAAAATTATAATATCATATGTGGAGATATAGCTACTATTCATCCAATTTTAAATCATCAAAAAGCTTTGGATGGTCAATGTGTAGGTAGTAGTGATAGAGAAATTGAGTGCAGTTTTGAGTTTGGTAGAAGTAGTACACAAAATATTATACCAAGTAAAACCACTACAATAGATGCTTGTAGTTTAGTTGATAGTAGGTTTGATGGTGATCTAATATCATCTAATTCATTTAGGGTACCTACAGCCATAGTAGGTGCAATTAATGTGTCATTATTTGTAAATAAAGATACATCTAAAGAAGAGCTTATTCAACTTTTTGAAATATATTCTAAAAGCCAAACAAATAAAATAATATTCAATAATTATAATAGATTGGTATCAAGTGATTTTGCTCAATGTGATCATACCTCAATTGTAGATCATAGATTTACAGAAGTTATCAAATCTAGAATGATCAAGCTTGTATTATGGTATGATAATGAATGGGGATATGCCTCAAAAGTTATAGATATTGTAAAAAAGTTTTGTTAAGATGCACCTAGAACAATATCAAAAGGCAATTGAAGCTAGCAATATTGTTTCTAAAACAGATGTCTATGGAATAATCACATTTGTCAATGACGAATTTTGTAACATTTCAGGATACTCAAGAGAAGAACTTATTGGTGCAAATCATAATATTGTAAGACATCCAGATATTCCAAATGAAAATTTTGTTAAATTATGGGATACGATTTGTCGTAAAAAAACATATACAAATACAGTAAAAAATTTAGCAAAAGATGGCTCTACTTTTTATGTAAATACTACAATAACACCTATTTTAGATGATAATGATGAGATTGTAGAATATATTGCAATTCGTTATGATGTTACAAAAGAGATGCAGTTAAAGTTTGAGCTTGAAGCTAAAGAAGTAGAGCTAGAGAAGTTAAATCAACAGTTAGAAAAAAAAGTAATATCAAAAACACAAGAGCTTGAAGACCTTAGAGTTGTATTTCATCAAGCAAGGCTTGCAAGTCTTGGACAGATGCTAGCTAATATTGCACATCAATGGAGACAGCCACTTACACAGTTAAATCTTTCATTATTTAATATTAAAAAAGAAGCCCACAAGAAAAATTTAGATGAGGTTGATAGTCTTCAAAATGATGCAAAGCAAACTATTAAAAATATGTCAGCTACTATTGATGATTTTACAAACTTCTTCAAGCCCATTAAAGAAAAGGTAAGATTTAATTTACGAGAGAGTATAAATGAGGCAGTGGCATTATTAGGAAAAACAATTATTCAAGAAAATATATCTATAAGAACAGATATTATTAATGCAGCTATCATCAATGGTGTACCAAATGAGTTAACACAGATATTTATCAATCTTATGCAAAATTCAAAAGATGCCTTTAATATAAATGAAATATCAAATAAAATTGTAAGAATAAATACTCAGCTAGTAGATGATACTATAGTTATAGAGTTTATAGATAATGCTGGTGGAATTGAAAATGATATTATTGATAAAATATTTGAACCATATTTTACAACAAAACATCAGTTTAGTGGAACAGGAATTGGACTTTTTATGTCAAAAATGATTTGTGAACAAAGTTTTAATGGCTCTATGGAAGTAAAGTCTAAAGATGATGAAACTATATTTACAATTAAGCTACCAAAGGAATAAGATATGCAATTAGAAAAATTAAAAGATATAAAAGTATTATTTGTAGAAGATGAACAAGAACTGTCATCACTTTTAAAAGATGCAATTGGAGAATATTTTTATAGCTTTAGTATTGCGAATAATGGTTTAGAGGGTTTAGAAAAGTTTGAAACTATAAATCCAGATATTGTAATATCTGATATCAATATGCCACAAATGGATGGCTTAGAGATGGCCGGAATCTTAAGAAAAAATTACCCAGAATTACCTATTATAATATTAAGTGCTTTTGATCAAACAGAATATCTATTAAATGCAATAGATGTAAATGTGATTAAATATTTGATTAAACCATTTGATCCAGAAGAATTACTTGAATATATAATTTCAATATCTAATAAGATTGGTGTAAAAGATATATCTTTGGGTAATTCTTTTAAATATAATTTAAATACTAAAAATCTATTTTTATATGATCAGTTTATTAAAATTACAAAAAGAGAAGCAAAATTTTTAGAAATATTAATTGAGTCTAGTCCTAGTATTGTATCTGATGCAACTATCAAAAGAAAACTATGGGATGAAGATGATATTAGTGATGAGAGATTAAGAACTTTCATAAAAAGATTAAGAATTAAAACTTCCAAGTCATTAGTAAATAATATTAAAGGTCAAGGATACCAAGTTATTATCGAAAAATAACATTTAATTTTTTTGATATTTGATCTCTTTTTATCTTAGTTGTGGATGTATTAAGCGAACCTATATTATTACCTGTATCAAGAAATTCTTGTATAAAGTAGTCATTGTTATATCCTCTATGATATAGATCATCTATAATTATATTTATATCATTTTCATTTAGAAGGTCAGCATGTAGTGTTGTTCTTGCTTCAAATGGAAAGTTATATGATATTAACATATCTAGTGTTTGCGAAAAAGACTCAAAATTATTGTTATGTGTGATAGACTTAAATTTATTTTTAGTTGCTTTATAGTCTAGGGCTATATAGTCAAGTAAATTATTTGATATTAGCTTTTGAATTTGTCTTGGATTTAGTCCATTTGTGTCTAGTTTTATTTTAAAACCTAGAGATTTAATCTCTTTGCATAGCGGTATTAAATCATGTGTTGTCGCTTCTCCTCCACTTAAGACTACAGCATCAAGAAGACCAACTCTTTTATTTAAAAATAGTAATACATCTTCTAGTGAATATTCACCTTTCTTGCTAAATACAATATCCTTATTATAGCAGTAGTCACATCTTAGATTACACCCAATAAACCATACTATACAAGCTAAATGATTTGGGAAGTCTAGATGTGTAAATGGTGTGATATCACTTACAATAAGCTGTTTCAACGAATTGCTTTCGTTGTTTGTGTTCACCTGTTTTACCTACATTAAAACTCTCTACAGGTCTATGATAACCCATAACTCTTGTATATACAATACATTTTGTTCTTTTACTTTGTAGTTTTTCTAGTATTTCATTTTTACTCATAATATCTCTCCTATTAAGTTAATTTAACCACATGATTGAGCTGTATATGGGATAGTGGTATCGATCATTCTAAATTTATAATCTTCCTCATTTGTCCCAGCAATTCTTTCATGATAGTTCTCGTATGCACATATAAATGCAACCAAAATCATTTTGATGCAGTCGTCACAATTGTCTCGAGCCATCATATCATCAAGTTCTGAAGATGTAGATTTTAAGGCATCATCTAGTGTAGTAGATTTTAGTTCTTCTGTAAAAACAGAAGCCGTAAAAGAGATTGTAGGACAACCTTTATATGCATAGCCAAGATCTTGTAATATACCATTTTCATCTACTAGTAGTGTCATATCTACTTGTCCCCAGTTGTCAGGATTTCGTCCAACTCCTCTTGCATTATAATCTTTTAATGGTTCAGCATTTTTTGGATTTTCATAATGTTCTCGTATCTTTGCAGCTTGATCTGATGATACATCAAACCCTTCTTCTTTTAAATTTTCTTTATTTATCATTTCTCTCTCGCAATATTAAATTATCTATACACATTCTAGCATTTTTTAGCAAAATATTTATATCTTCTTTTGTAGCATGGTCTAAGTGTATGCCACATATTACTAAAGTATCTTTTCCTAATTTTTCATAAATTAGTGGTGCAACTTGTTTGGTGACTATATCGTCTTTATGATTTGTTTTTTTTATACTTGATAGGAGGTTCGCTTCACATAAACTCACTCCCCCAATATGACTAACGCCACCTGTGATAATGACTAAAATATCTTTACCTATATATTCATAGTTTAAAGATATTTTATATCTATCTTCTCCGTATGTAATTATGATACATCTTCTTCCATTTCTAATAGTTCCTCATCACATTTTGGACAATATTCATGCTCTCCTGCAAGGTATCCATGCTTTGGACATACTGAAAATAGTGGAGTAACAGTAATATATGGCAATCTATAATTAGAGATCACATTTTTTACAAGTTTTCTACAAGCTTCAGTTGAACTAACTTGTTCTTTCATATATAGATGAAGTACAGTTCCTCCTGTGTATTTGCATTGCAGATCATCTTGCATATCCAAAGCAGTAAATGGATCAGATGTGATATCTACAGGGATTTGAGATGAGTTGGTATAGTAAATATTATCATCCATACCAGCTTGCAAGATCTTATTTCCAAATCTTTTTTTATCCTCTTTTGCAAATCTATATGTGGTACCTTCAGCTGGAGTTGCTTCTAAATTGTATAGATTCCCTGTTGTCTCTTGGTAGTGAACCATTTTATCTCTCATATGGTTTAATATTTCAAGTGCAAATTCTTCACCTTTAGGGTCGGCTATATCAAACTTATCATCTGTAAAGTTTCTTATCATCTCATTTATACCATTTACACCGATTGTTGAAAAGTGATTATTAAACCCTGGAAGATACCTTTTAGTATATGGGAAAAGTCCTCTTTCAAACATCTCTTGGATAAATACCCTTTTTTTCTCTAGTGTTGATGCTGCATGATCCATAAGTTGATCTATTCTTGATATAAGAGCCTCCTTATCTCCTTTGTATTGAAATCCTAATCTAGCCATATTAATTGTTACTACTCCAATACTTCCTGTCATCTCAGCACTTCCAAATAGACCACCACCTCTTTTTAGAAGTTCCCTTAAATCTAATTGTAATCTACAACACATACTTCGTACATGCCCAGGCTTATATGCCTCTTCATTTGCTACAAGTTTACCATTTTCATCTCTTTTGTATTGACTACCAATAAAGTTTTGGAAATATGATGATCCTATTTTTGCAGTATTCTCAAATAGTAAGTCGGTATTTTCACCATACCAATCAAAATCTTCTGTAATATTTACAGTTGGAATTGGAAATGTAAATGGTTGACCAGTTTTATCACCTTGGGTCATAATCTCATAATATGCTTTGTTGATAAGATTCATCTCTTTTTGGAAATCACCATATGTCATCTCTTCAAAAGAAGTCACACCTCTATTTTTTGCTTCATCTAAAAGCTCTTTATCCTCAATATCTTTTAAAAGATGTATTTGTTCTCTAGTAGGTATTTGGTCTTTTAAATCTTGTGGTACAGTCCAATCTATAGTAACATTTGTAAATGGAGATTGACCCCAACGTGCTGGTACATTAAGATTATATATGAAGCTTCTTACAGCCTTTTTAACCTCTTTAAATGGTAGTTTATCTTTAAATACATAAGGTGCTAAATATGTATCAAATGAACTAAAAGCCTGTGCTCCAGCCCATTCACTTTGAAGTATTCCTAAGAAGTTTGCCATTTGACCAAGTGCTTCTCTGAAGTGTTTTGGGGCATCACTTTCTACTCTACCTCGTACTCCATTGAATCCTTCATCAAGAAGAGCTCTTAAACTCCATCCTGCACAATATCCAGTTAGGCAATCAAGATCATGAATATGATAGTCACCATTTCTATGTGCATAACCTTCATCTTTACTATAAATCTTATCAAGCCAATAGTTCGCTATAACTTTTCCAGCAGTATTATTAACTAGTCCTGCATTTGAGTATCCAGTATTTGAATTTGCTTTGATTCTCCAGTCACTACCTGTGATATATTCTTCAATAGTTTGTGTTGAATTAATATATGTTGTATCATCTTCAAGACCAAGTATATGTTCTCTTTGCATTTTATGCATATGTCTATAAAGCATAAATGATTTCATAACATCAAAATATCTACCCTTGTAGAGTTCTTGTTCTATGGTATCTTGAACATCCTCAACAGCAACTATACGCTTTGTCTCTAAAATATGCAGTACATTAAAAAATATTGATGAATCATATGTAGTATGTGTACTTTTAAATGCTTTTTTGATTGCATCTTCTATTTTAAAAGATTGAAACTCTTTAAATTCTCCATCTCGTTTTAAGATTTTTTCAATCATTGATACTCCTTTTAAATTTGATGAATTTTAGACTAAAAAATATTAAAATAAAATATAGTGCAAAGTCACTACAAAGTCACTAATAGTAGGGGCTAGCGAGTTTAAAGTAAGTTTATGCTATCATCATTTTTAATAAAAAATAAAATTTATATTTAAAAAAAATTGAAGGGCCTAATTTGAAAATAATTGCAGCAAACTTTAAGACAAATCATACAAGAAAAAGTACAAATAGTTTTATAAATAGTATTAATACTTTTCTACAAGATGAGAATATTTCAAATGACGTATATATTTTTCCTCCAGCTACTGCGTTAGATGATTTTGATACTGTTTCAAATTTAACTATTGGTGCTCAAAATGGATATTATGTAAAAAGTGGATCATATACGGGTGAAATAGGAACTGAGCAACTTGATGAATTTGGAATTAAAACAATTTTAATAGGTCATAGTGAAAGAAGACATATTTTAGGTGAAACTCAAAAAGAGATTGCTTTAAAGTATAACTATTATAAAGCTCATGGTTATAAGATAATCTATTGTGTTGGTGAGCCCTTAGAAGTAAAAGAATCAGGATTAACTGAAACTTTAGGGTATATTTGGGAGCAATTTGATGGCATAGATTTAGATTATGATAATCTTATATTGGCATATGAACCAGTTTGGGCTATAGGTACTGGAGTAGTTGCTAAAATTGAAGACATAACTACAATACACAAAAAGATAAAGAAGAAAATACAAAAGCCACTTTTATATGGTGGAAGTGTAAAGCCAGTAAATTTAAGTGAAATATTAGATGTACCAAATGTAGATGGTGTTCTAATAGGGACTGCATCATGGGCTGAAGAAGATTTTAAAACAATGATAAAAATAAGTAAGGAAAAATAGATGGTAATGAATGGTAAAAAAGGTATAGTTTTAGGTATTGCAAATAATAAATCAATCGCATATGGTATAGCAAAACAATGTCAAGCACAAGGTGCTACAATGGCAATTACTTACTTAAATGAAAGATTTGAGAAAAAACTTGCACCAATAGCAGAAGATTTAGGATGTGATGGAAGAATTTATCCATGTGATGTAAGTAATCCACAAGAGATTAAAGATCTAAAAGAGTCTTTAGAAAAAGACTTAGGTCAAATTGACTTTATAGTTCACTCTATTGCATTTGCTCCAAAAGAGGGATTAAGTGGTAGATTTTATGATATAAGTAAAGAAGCTTTTGATGTTGCTATGGATATCTCTGTATATTCTTTAATTGAGATTGTAAGAGAACTTAAACCAATTATGTCTGATAGTTGTTCTGTTCTTACATTATCTTATTATGGTGGTGTAAAATATATTCCAAATTATAATTTGATGGGTGTAGCAAAAGCTGCATTGGAGATGACTACAAAATATCTAGCAGAAGATTTAGGTAAAGATGGAATTAGAGTAAATGCTATTTCTGCAGGACCTATTAAAACACTTGCGGCATCAGGAATTGGTGAGTTTAGTTTCATGCTTAAGTGGAATGCAGCTCATAGTCCAATGAAAAAGAATGTAACGATTACAGATGTAGGAAATTCTGGTATGTATCTATTATCTGATTTAAGTGCTGGAGTAACTGGTGAGATTCATTATGTAGATGGTGGATTTAATGTAATGGGTATGCCCGCTGTTTCTTTTGACGAGAATGGAAAACAAACTATAGCATGGGATGGAAATAAATAAATATGAATAATAATATTGATTTTGAGCAATTAGCTATTAAATATCAAACTCCATATTATGTATATGATTTTGATCACATTAAAAAGCAATATGAAGAACTAAAAGCATCTTTTAAAGCTAGAAAATCTTTAATATCTTATGCTGTAAAAGCAAATTCAAATTTAAGTGTTATTAAACATTTAGGTGATCAAGGTGCTGGAGCTGATTGTGTATCAATTGGTGAGGTTAAAAGAGCTTTAAAAGCTGGTATTGCACCATATAAGATTATCTTTTCTGGGGTTGGAAAGACTGATGATGAGATAAGAGAAGCCTTAGAATATAATATTTTGATGATTAATCTTGAGAGTGAAGCAGAATTAGGACGTGTAGAAACTATTGCTAAGCAGATGAACAAGGAAGCTAGAATATCTATTAGGGTAAATCCAAATGTAGATCCAAAGACTCATCCATATATATCAACAGGACTTCATGAAAATAAATTTGGTGTAGATATAGATACAGCAAAAAGAATGTATATTGCTGCTAAAAAAAGTGAAAATCTTGATCCTATAGGGATTCACTGTCATATAGGTTCACAGTTAACTGAACTTGAACCTATTAAGGAAGCTGTAAATATTACAGCAAACTTAGTGAAAAACCTAGCAGCAGCATTAAAAATAGAGTTAAAATTCTTTGATGTTGGTGGTGGACTAGGTATCGTATATGATAATGAAACACTAATTGATACTTATGAATATGGACAAGCTATTCTTGAAGCTTTATTTGGACTTGATATTACTGTGGTATGTGAACCAGGAAGATTTATAGTTGGTAATTCTGGTACATTTGTTACTAAAGTACTTTATGAAAAAGTAAATGGTGATAAAAGATTTGTAATAGTTGATGGAGCTATGAATGATCTTCTTAGACCATCTTTATATAATGCATATCATAGAGTTGAAGTTGTAGGTAAAGATACTAATGCAAGTGATTGTAACGTAGTTGGTCCTGTATGTGAAAGTGGAGATTTCTTCGCAAAAAATATTAATTTACCTAAAACCGAGCATAATGATTTAGTATCTATACATAGTGCTGGTGCATATGGATTTACAATGGCAAGTAATTATAATACAAGACCAAAAGTAACTGAGATTGCTATACAAAATGGTGAAGATAGGATGATTAGAAGAAGAGAAACTTTTGAGGACCTAATTTCTCATGAAGAAGAATTTCTAAAGTAAGGATTTATTGTGGCAGATGAATTAGGTTTAAAAGATTTAAGAGATACACTTGATTATATAGATGATGAGGTGCTGAAGCTTTTAAATAAAAGAATGGAGACAGTTCATAAAGTTGGTGAATTAAAGGCAGCTAGTGGTGGAGCTATCTATAGACCTGAAAGGGAAAAAGATATTATTGATAGATTGACAGCAGCCTCAAAAGAAGCTAATGGAGATCTAAATAGAGATGCTATTGAGGCATTATTTTTAGAGATATTTGCCATTTCTAGAAATCTTGAATTACCTGAAAATATTGCATATCTTGGTCCAGAAGGCAGTTTTACACATCAAGCTGCTGAAAGTAGATTTGGTGCTATGAGTGCATATTTACCAATAGGATCTATTACTGGTGTATTTAGAGAGGTTTCAAGAGGACAAGCAAAGTTTGGTGTGATACCTATTGAAAACTCTAGTAATGGTATAGTAAGTGATACGATTACTTGTCTATCAGATTTTGATTTAAAAATAATATCTGAAGTTATGGTTGATATTCATCATACTTTAGCTAGTACTTGTGATAGTGTTAAAGATATTAAAAAAATATATTCAAAAGATATTGCATTTGATCAGTGTCATCTGTTTTTAGAAGATTTATGTTTGGATAATATTGAATTAATACCTGTAGAAAGTACAGCAAAAGCAGCAAAGTTAGCAGTAAATGAAAAAAATTCTGCAGCAATATGTTCACATGTTGGTGCAAAGATGTATGGGCTTCCAATTTTATTTGAAAATATAGAAGATAAAGATAATAATCGTACAAGATTTTTAATAGTTTCAAATTTTGATAATGGTCAAAGTGGAGATGATAAAACATCTATACTTGTTCAGCTTTCAAATGAAGCTGGGGCATTAGTTAATTTTTTAAATGATTTTGAAGAAGCAAATATAAACTTAACAAAAATTAAGTCACATATTGTAGAGGGTATATCTACATTCTTTATTGAATTTAATGCACATAAAGATGATAAAAAAGTAAGTGAGATATTTAAAAAATATGCAAAAGAGATAAAGTTTTTAGGAAGCTATGTTCGAGAGGCAGATGATATATAGTTTCATACAATGAAACTATATATTTTCTAAGATATAAAAAATAAGAAAACCCCTAGAGATAATATAAATACTAAACTTCCATATTCAAGTATTTTTACTAGCTTTGTATTGCTATTTGATTTATCTCTAATATTTTTACTTAAGTAAGCAACAACAAATATAATCAAAGACATTCCCAAGCTCATAAAGATAGCACTTAAGAAACCTACAAAATATATACCAAGACTCATTGTAAATATAAATATAGTTATAGTACCAGGACAAGGTACAATTCCTGCAGCTAAAATGATACCTATATCTGAACCTTTTGTGTTGCATCCACTACATCCACAACTATGATTATTATCATGGTCAGAATTTTTATTTATAGTGATTTTTTTATAGATTAAATATAGTGCAAGTGCAATTATTATAATTGCACTTATTTTGATAGCTGTTGATTCTATATTAACTAATTGATTTGAAAGTAATATATTTAAACTAAAATATATTACAAATGTTATTAAAAAAGCAGAAAAGGTATGTACTACACCAATTAAAAGTGATATATTAAAGGCTTTTAAGTATGATTTATTATTACCTATAAAATATGCTGATACTAAGGCTTTCCCATGACCAGGACCTATGGCATGAATAATTCCATATAGAAATGAGAACACTAATAGCCATATATAAGATGAGACTGTATTATTTTGCTTTATATCATTTAAAATATTTTTGAGTTTAATTTTTATATCATTTAGACTATCTTTTAAAAATATTAAATAGTCTGAATTTACATCTTTTGTAGTCTCTTTTTGATCTATATTTTGTTTATTAAAAAAATATATTTTAATATTGTGTTGGTTATTGTTAACCTTGTTTATATCATTAAAATTATGTATAGTTAAATTTTTAATATCAAAATCAAAGTTCTTATCAGTATCAAGGAAATTTATTTCCATTTTAGTATTTTGATTGATAGTAAAATCAAAATGGAATTTATAATTATATATCATTCTACCGTTGTGAAATGAGATGCTAGAACTATCTAATTTTTTAATTTTCATTGCTTTAGAATCTTTAAAGTTTATATCTTTAGTTAAAAACTTAATATCTGTAATATAGTTAATACCTGCTATATATTCTTCAATTGTAGATTTTATAATGTCTGATTGTTCTTTGGTAAAGATATTATCATCATCATATAGTGCAAGTTTATTAACATATTTTTTACTAAAAATCCATTTTATATCAAAGTTTGTTGTTTTATCTTTTGCAGTTATATCTACATTAACTAATACTTTTGGTGCAGTACCACTATGTAGCTTACATCCAAACGTAGAACTAATTAGTAGTAAAAATAATAATATAATTTTCATAGTTTTACCTTTTTGATCAATAAAAATAGTAGAAGTGATATAGCACTTACAATAATAATACTTGCTCCACTTGAGATATCATAAGAGTATGATAACCATAAGCCTCCAAATGTAAACAAAGATGACAAAATTCCAGAAACAATCATCATTTTTGCTAAACTACTTGAAAGTTTTTCAGCTATATAAATAGGAATTGTTAAAAGTGCAATTACTAATATAAGCCCAACTACTTTAATAGCTACTACAACAGTAAGTGCTGAAAGCACTAAAATTAATGTATAAAAAAGTTTTACATTAATTCCTCTAAGTGCAGCATATTCAGTATCATATGAAACTGCTAAAATATCTCTATACCAAAATGTGATTATAAAAATTATAAAAGCTGTCAATGAAGATATGTAGATAATGTCATCATTACTTACAGCTAAAATAGATCCAAAAAGGTAGCTCATCATATCGACATTATATCCTGGTGTCAGATCAATTAGGATAATTCCTATAGCCATTCCTATAGCCCAAATAAGACCAATAAATGTGTCAATTCTGTTTCGTTGATTTAATGTGATAATTGCCATAAGTAGTGCAGCTAGTACTGCAAAAACTGAAGCTCCTAAAAATATAGGTAGCCCAAAATAAACAGCAATACCAATACCTCCGTATGAGGTATGAGCAATACCACCAGCTAAAAATACCATACGATTTACAACAATAAGTGATCCAATAATTCCAGAAAGAATACTTACAAGAATACCAGCAATTAGTGCATTTTGAAAAAAGTCATATGATAATGCTTCTAACATTCACAATCCTTTTTGCTATTAAACATTTGTAAAAGCTCAACTTCACAGAAGTGTTCATCATCTGTATGTAGTTGTTTATCAGCTTTTATATCATGTATAGTAAGGTGTTTATTTATATGGGCAACTTTAGAAGCATAGCTAAGAATTACAGAGATATCATGCGTAACTACAATAACAGTAATATGTTTATTTAACTCTTTTAATAGATCATATATTTGCTTTTGACCCTCTACATCAATATTTGATGTTGGCTCATCTAAGATAAGTAAGTGTGGATGGGCGCATAGTGCTCTAGCAATCATAACTCTTTGTCTCTGTCCCCCTGAAAGAGAACCAATTTTTTCGTTAGAAAATTTTTCCATACCTACTTGTTTAAGTGCACCTAATGCACAAAGTTTTTCATCTTCCCCATAACCAAATAGAGGTCTTTTCTCCCCCACATGCCCCATAAGGACAACTTCAATTACTTTAATTGGAAAATCTATATTTACATTTGTATTTTGTGGTACATATCCTATTTTGCATAGAGATTTTGATGGTTTTGAATCTAGTACTGAGATAGTACCATTTTGAATAGAATTAATACCTAGTATAGTTTTAAGTAGTGTTGATTTTCCACCACCATTTGGTCCAATGATGGCTAGAAAATCATTTCGTTCTACAGTTAGGTTTATATTTTCAAGAACCTTTTCTTTTCCATATGAAAAATCAAGATTCCTTATTTGAACAATTGACACATTATTTCCCTGAGATAGCCTTTGCTAAATTGATTAAATTTTGTGACCATTTTGGATTTAATGGAGATACTTTTATAACTTTAATATTTAACTCATTTGCAATTTGTTTTGAGATACTATCAGAAAATTCTGGAGATGTAAATATAGCTTTTATATTTTCCTCTTTAGCTTCTTCAATTAGGTGTTTAATTTGTTTTGGTTTTGGAGATTTTCCAGAAACTTCAACAGCAACTTGTTCAAGATGATATTGTTTTGCGAAGTATCCCCAAGCTGGATGAAATACCATAAATTTTACATCATGAGAATCATGTAGTAGTTCATGAATTTTATGATCTGTTTT
>CAZWLA010000024.1:0-19692 GCA_964633845.1 uncultured Arcobacteraceae bacterium
AATGGAGCAATTAAGGGAGATTACTACTGAAGATATTTTTGAAGTTGAAAATATCAAACATAGTGGAAGTAACTGGTATATCTATCCTCGAATAAAAGACCATGGATATTTCACAAACTAACAGAAGTAACAGTATGTTACTACTGTTTGATATATGTTATCTCAAATCCTTTACAGCCTCTAAAGTCCTGAAGTCTATTAGCTAAACTAAATACATCATTCATCGCATATTGTTGATAAATATCAAGTCCACGATCAAGGGAAATTTTCCATCCAGTGTCAGTCACGATACTTCTAGCATGGATTGTTTCTGTTTCATCAAACTCCCATGTAAAATTCACTCCTGCAGTTGCGGCAGAAAGCTGTATCTGTTCAAAAAAGTCCAATTGATTTTCAGGTGTTCTATCATCTTTAATGGTAATAAGATGAAGTTTTACACTATCTTCAACAGATTTTGAAGCTACAATAGTTTCTACAAACTCCATTAGATTTTTAGCTTGGAAGAAAATTCGTATGTATGGATCAGTAATAGTAATTTCATTAGCACCTTTGATATAAGCACTAAATAATGAATCAAAACTCACACCTTTTTGGTTTTCTTTGAAAGAGAGATGCTGTTCTTTGGCTTCATTCTCACTATCTTCTTTTACTGCTACACTTAGTTCAGATTTTGACACTTCAATATTTTCATCATTACTAACTTGCTCATCTCCTCCACTATCTATTGTTTTATGATAGTAATTAGGATACTCATCTTCTTCAAGTGTAGTAATCCAATGTTTTTTACCATCACTATCTTCATAGAAAAATTCTGTATCAGCATAAGTTGAGTCTATCCTCATTAACTGATCTTTAACCCTTTTTCGACCCTCAATAGCAAACTTTAATATCTCTTCAATCTCTTCAGTAGTAGCTTCAGAATGTGGATATAAAATCTTCATCATCCCAGAGAATGTTTTGTGTATTCCATCACGATCACGAGTTGAGATATTTTTTGATAATTTAAAATGTTCTTGGTATCTATTTGAGAAATCATCATTTCTAAGATGAGATAAAATCTCTGCTATATAATCAACGACAAATCCATATCCATCACTAAACATCTCACCACGGATAATATCAACCTCCCAACCAGGAAGATAGAAATGCAACCTATCTAAAAAAGCTGAGTCATGATATTTTGCAGGTACTTCTTCAAAAAGATCTGTATGTTTTAACATATAAGGAACTGTATTAGCCGTATTACCAACAAACACCATTGAAGCTTCAGCTCCAAGTGTTTCAATACCTCTTGAAAATGATTTATTAGCCATGTAGTTCTTCATAATATCAACAAGAGCTTTATCAACTTTTTTAGCTCTACCTGCAAACTCATCAAATGCTACTACATTCCAATAACCAACTAATCCTATCTTACCACTAGTATTATTAACAAAAAGCTTTGGTACACTAACCTCTCCACCAGAAACTAATATCCCATGTGGTGAAAACTCTGAATATATATGTGATTTACCAGTTCCTTTTGGACCCAGTTCTATAAGATTATAATTTCTCTCACAATATGGTATCAGTCTTACAAGCTGAAGCATCTTATTTCTTTTTCCAAACATCTCAGGATTAAATCCCATACTTTGAATAATAAGATCTATCCACTCATCTGTTGTTAGTTTCTTTCTTGCTTCCAAATAACTTTCATAATCAAAGTGAGATAGTTGAATCGGTTTTAAAGATGAAAGTGTCCAAGGAGTAACTCTACTATCTTCTGAGTGGTCATACTCCATATCTGCTATACTCCATACACCACCTGTAAGAAGTTTTGGATGAGCTTTAATTGTTGCACTATCTACAAGAACTTTTTTAATCCCTAGATTGCTAAAGGTAGCTTCATAAACATCATCTTTATCATTTAGCTCAACACTAATCTTATCTATAACTTTATGCTTTCTACCTTTTTCTTTGATTATAGATCGTACTTCACCAGCTTTATTTCTATGGACATAATGCTCTTTGATAATTTTTTTAACCATCTCTATACCTGAAGCTATCGTTTCTTCATTATCTGTTGCACAGTATTGTCCAAGCAGATACTCTAGTACATACGATGGCACTATGGCATTACCTTTTACAGTTTTAACAAGGTCTTTTCTTACAACCAGTCCAGGGAATATTTCATTTATCTTTTTATCAAATTCTATCATCTACCACTCCTCTGCACCAAAAGATATGTTTATAGTGTAGCTCTCTTTTTTATCATTCAACTCTTTGTTAAAATCATTTGTACCACTTGCTTTAGCCATCACTTTTAAATAAACACTTTGCCCATTTAAAGCTGTCATATCTCTATTAAAACTAAAAGTAACTCGTTTGTGCATTTTATCTAAATCATTACTTTTTATATCAAAATATATCTCATGAACATCTGAGATGAGTTCATCATTTTGTGAGTATAGACTTACTTGAATATGATTAGCTAATACTTTATCCCCTACAGGCTCTTTTTGTAAGAAAGTTATAGGAAACACATTTGCAGTAATAACTGAACTAGATCGTATTACATCAAAATCTACCTCTTTGTTTTTTAATACTGTATTACGATTGACTTTTATAAGCGGTATCACTATCTCTTGAAGTGTCGCTCCACCATGAACAAATTTACTACCATTTGGTTTAGATTGTTTACTAGTCATAGATTTAGTTTGTCTAATTCGTTGTATAGATTTAGCAATTAAAAAATCTGTATCACTTTGAATATTCAGCTCATCGGCACTATATTTAAGCACACAATCATTTGCTTCAAGGTTATTACCTATAGCCATTCTTTTATTACTATCTGAGATATTTTCATCTTTTAATACTTTACAAAAGTTGCTTTCATCTACATCGGTCATCTCATAAAGATAACCATGATCGGCAGTGATGAATACATTTCTCCATTGCAGGTCATTATGTATCTTCTTTGTAAGCCTTGTTATCCTTTCAAAGCTCTCTTCAGTTGCTTCAAACACTTGATCTTCGGTTGGTGGTTTACCTCTTGAATCAATGCTGTTTTCATAGATATAAATTAGTTTATATGGTTTAAAGTGCTCTCTCATTTCAAGCTTTTTCATAGCTAAAAAGTCAGATGCCTGAATCGCAATGGATTCAGACATACTGTTTTGAAGAATTTTAGTTCTATTATCTGTACCTTGAGTACTAATACCATCAGCAAAAACTGGGAATTTTCCACTTTGATAACTCAACTCATCATTAGGAAGTAGTGAAGCCATACCAAGTTGAGTATATGATGGTAGTGAAGCGATCATATGACGAAACTCTGTTCTCATATTTGATTCACTATTAAATCTCTCATTTAACTCTACACCACTTTCATATCTAAGAGCATCAGAGATAATTACACATAATTTTGCATTGTCACTAACTTGTGGTAATACATGATGTTTATAAAAGCTTTTTTGATCTATGGCACTTTCAAACTTCCAACGGTTAACTTCATCTAGTCTTTTATACCATTCATCACTAAGTGTTGGTAGATAGTTGTTTGCATAAAACTTTTCTATCTTTTGAGTAATAGTATCAAACCTTGCAGAGTTAGTACACAGTGACCTTGAATAGAGATACTTTCTATAGTAATAGTCAAATTGATACCACTTATTTATATACGACTGTAATCCTGACTCAAAGCTTTTAACTTCAAGTGTAATGTTTTCTTGTAAAAATAAAAACTCACTAGAAAATTCTAAAGCATCATAGTAGTTCTCAAATTCACTATACCAATATTTATTTTTACGAATATCAATAATTGATTTTAATCCTGCAGTTGTAATACTCTCATTTGATACTCTAGATATAAGATCAGCAATAATAACAGGCTCAATACTTTTATAAGTGTCACACTCTTTTAGTTGCTCAAGTGTTTTACCTATTAGTTCATTAGATATTGAAAGTTCATCTTCTATTTTGTTTGATAACTCTTTAAATACTTTGCCATATTTGATATGTTGCATCCAATGATTTACAAATATATTAGCATTTTTATTGCCTTCAAAATCATCTGCTTTTATGCAGATTTTAAATCTATTATTTAGTAGATAGATAACCATACCCATAAGTGATGGTTCATGATTTATATACCCATAAGCTTTTTCAACTCTTTTGTATAGCTCATCTTGAAGTTCATATTTGATTAGATTGTTTAGCTTTGTTTCTTTATCACTTGCAAGATCATTGAACAATACATATAATAGTTCTTCAAGGCTATCTGATTTTAATCCAACACATACAGCCATCATCTTATCTATGATTTGTTGTTCATCATCATAACTCTCTGTAAGTTCTGCAAATGCTTCTTTATTTTTAGAGTTTCTAAAGAACTTAGCATATTTATCCATGAGTGGTTTAAGCCTAAGATCAATTCCAAGTTCCTGAATAGTCATAGAGGATTCATCTGCTTTAAATTCATAATATGAGAGTGCTACATCTAAAAGCCAATTATCCCTATTTGCAGGTTTAGCACCTTGAACATAGATGAGATATTTCTCTTTAGGTGCTTCATAGTAGATATGGTACTTTATCCAAAAGGCATTATTGTTAAACTCTAACTTTTCTACACCATCAAGTTCAAGCTCATCGTATCTTTCTTTAAAAGCTCCACTCTCATCATACCAGATAACAATTTGTTCATCTTTATCTATAAATATTCGTTTTAAGGCATTTAGTATTGTTTCTACACTCATTTACACAACTTCTTATCAAATTCAAATAGCAGATCTTTAAACTTACAGTAGTTTATTTTCACACCATCATCAAGATCTATTTCTATTCTTTGTTTTGCATAGTGGTCAAGTACTTTCTCATACTCTGTAATATCATCTAATGTTTTATCGATCTTATCTATCTTTTTATCTGCTTCTGTTTTATCTCTTGCACTTACTTCTTCACTTTCAGTGATTCTTAGACAATCATTTCTCATAGTATCAAGTCTGATTCTAAATGGTCTTAGATAATCATTTAGTATATGATTTAAAGTATCTAGAGTGTATCTATGCATATAGATTAGTACTTGGAATGTTGCATTTGGTGAGCTAAATAGCCAATAGATAGGTCTTTTTTTATATCGTTTAGTGTGATCTACATAGAAGTCTTTCATAAAGTAAGCTCTTAATTTTTTACCTAAACTTGCTTCAATAAAAGCGATGTTTTGTTGCAGCTTTTCACTTCCAAATGTAGCTCTTACAAACTCTGTAAATCTATCTGTCATATCGTCTGAGAAATAATCGCTCTCATCTACGATCGGGATGATGTTGTCATCATCTATCTCAAAAGTTGTATCGGTAGGTATAGCTTGGTTTTGATTTGCAACTACTAAACCATCATTATCTAAAGTATATCTACCAAACATACATCCAACTGCATAAGAGATAAATTGCTTTATGATCTCTTTGTTGTCAAATACCAATTTACCATTAGTGACCTTTGCTTCACTTTTTAGGATCGTGATATCTTCAAGAACTACATCTGGAGTCAGTTCATCCTGAAGTCCATATATATCTATAAAGAGTCTGTTTAACTCTTCTTCATTTGAATGTAATGTGTTGAACCGCTCTGTCCAATATGAAGCATAAGCATTTAGAGCATTTTCAAGTTGTCCATCTTGCTTATGTTTCAGCAATTCATTCTTTATGAAGTCCCATGAGGTTTCTCTACTACCCCACTCTTCTTTGGAAATGTCAATATTTTCACGGGATAATATATTGATCACATTATTCATATCTTTAGATTTAGAAAGAACCATTGGAAAATCTGAAATTCCACCAGCAGTTAAATTTAATGTGGGAGCTATTATTTTCATAATATTGTATGCTATTTTAGTATTAAAAAATGAAAGTAAATAGTTTTCTAAATCATGATTGCTTTCTTTGAAAAATAAAGAATCACCTGATTGATCAAAAATAAAATTTGCTGGTAAACTTCTCATGTTTAATCCATCAGTTGCAATCCTGTTCCAAGTGATACCTCTTTTAAAGTATTTGTCTTCATTTCTTATTACAGAGCTTTTATGTTTTTTAATTTCTTGACCATCATTTTCCCATAAAAGCAAATCTATAAAATTTCCGTACCACTTTCTAAATTCACCACCATTATTTAATTTAAACCATTTTTGCCCAATAGATATATTAGAATCATTTAATGAAACTTCAAACCATTTCCTTATATATCGTATATTATCACCTGTTTGGAGTCCTGTTGAAGGAAAAAAATCATCTATTATTTTCATGGAAGAATCAAAAATCTCAATAGTTTTACTATTTACCCAGTAAGCTATAGGACTCCCTGGTATTTTTTCAAAATCATCTTGTTTTGCTTCATATCTATTATCAAGCTCAAAAAAACCTTGTTCTTTCTCATCACTACTTTTATAATCTGTTAAACGGATAAATGTTGGCATATTATTTTTCTCCAAATAGTTGTTTTTCTTCTTCAGTCATTTCTACTTTAGGTTGTTGTTTTAATTTATACATTATTGGATCCTGTGTTCTTATGATTTTTGAATAAAGCTCTAATATTTCTTGATTTTCTAGTTCTTTAAAACCTATTTTCTTATATAGACTTTCTTCGAGTCCTTGATTAGCAGCAACAAGTGTTAGAACATTAATATTCAAATTTCTTTTTTCATCTTCTATCTCTTCAATTTTATTAAAAAGAATGTGGCTTAATTTTTGTCCTCTAAATCTTTCAAGAATAAAAACTTTTACAATATATATGAAAGCTTTAGTACTATCCATAATTTCATTAATAACATAACTCAAAAACCCAATAATATCTTCTCCATCAAGCAACCAAATATATGTCGCATCATTTTTACGATCAGTATATAAATTGATATAAGAGTCTTTTGCATCATTGTGCAATAGGTACATAAATTTGCTTGACTCTTTATAGGATAGAATTTTTGTATACACTATTTTTTACCTAACAAAAACTCTAAATCGCTTTCTACTTCTTGTTTTTTCTGAATAGCAATATATTTTAGTTCATCTTTAATTTTTAATTTTAAAGATAAAGATTCAATGGCATCATGAATTTTTTGGAATAGATCTTCTTCACTTAGTAATTGTGGGCTATTTTGCATTGGGGGACTTGAATATGATTTGATTTTGCCAAGTTGTCTTAAATAGTTTATTAAGTTGTCATCAATTACCTGTCCATCTAAAATATTAAGGTTATTAACAATGATATTAAAGTAACTATTCTCTACAGGTACTATAGTGTATAAAATTTTGATTGTATCAATATCATTATTTACCATTAAATCAGCAAACAATTGTTCTATAAATTCATGCTTTACAGCATATTTTAAAAAGTAATCTAAATTAATTTTAATCGCTTTTTGATTTCCCTTTTTGTCAATGAGATATTCTGTAAAACCATTATAAAAATCAAGTGTTTTATCAATCAAAAATTTAAAATCTTCGTATGTTTTAACATAGCCTTTTATTAGTAAGGACTCAGTTATTTTGTCATGATCAAAATAGTGAGAAAAATAGTGTTTGTATGTACCATCAGGTTTTTTTGATGTTAATTTATTAAATAGAGTCTGCAATAAACTATCAAAGTCTATCTCAAGTAGTTTATATATTGATTCTAAATCATGTTTTTCAATATATATCTCTTCATTATTAATAATTAATAATAGTTTTTCTTTTAGTACATCTGGTATACCTATGATAGGTTTTATAGTTCCTAAAATATGATATGTTAAATACGACTCAACATCCAAATTATATTTTAATTGTAAATCTAAAAATTTAACAATAATCGGTTCAAAGCTTTTATATAAATCAACATTAGATTTGATTGAGAAATAGATATCTCCAGATATAATTGAAATAAACATTCGTATTTCATTTACTTCTCTTTGCTCTACAACATCTACAATTTTTTGTAATACTGGTAGAGTATCATTTGTGTAGTTTTTAAATATAGAGCTTAAATATACTTTTAGATCTTCACTACTTGTAGAGTCATTTATGTCATCTACACTTATAGGAACAATACCTTTATCAAGTGCTAATTCTTTAAGTACATTTGTAGTTATTTCATTATCAATTTTACCTAAAGAGGTAGTGCAAACTTCTGATATAGTTTGAGCATACTCATCATACCAATACGATAACACTCTTAGTAATGTTCTATAACTGTTCCAATTAGATGTATCAAGTGAATTTAACAACTCTATTAAATCATTTACATCAGTATATTTAGTGCTTAGATTTTTAATAACATTAAGCTCACCGTCTTTTAATTCATATTTGTCAGTTCTATAGATAGAATCAAACATCCAGTCTTTAATATCTTCTTGCTGTTGGTATTCAGTATAGAAAGCATCAAAATCAATAATTAAAAAATCTGTCCCCGAAACCATTTGATATAGAATAAACTCATTGCTTCTATCTATAATTTTTAGTAACTCTAATGCTTCACTTTTCTCATCGTAAAAATTTAATGTATTAATTGCTAAGTCTTCTATTTTAGACATTAGAAATAATTCTTTTTTAGTAGCTAATGTGTGTAAAAGCTTAGTTAGAAATTTCGCTTTTAAATCACTGTAAAACTTCTGTGATTCAGGTTCTAACCTATCAATATCACGACTACCAATACTACTAATAGAATCAATTCCAGTATATAAAATCTCTAAAATATCACTGTCTAACATTTCTGATAATAATTCTTGTGCTTTATCAATGATCTTAATAACTTCTGGATGGTTTAAGTTTAATGGTACTTGTCCAAAGTGATATGTAAATCCTTCGCTATAACTATTATCAACTGTCGCACTTAATAGACTCTGAACAGTATCTTTTACCAAATTTAGTTTTTTAAGATTTAAATCTTCTTCATTAATCCATTTTTGCATAATTGTTAAAGTATCTATGATTACATTGAAATTTCTTGTATTTAAAGGGGATACTATATTTCTAAAAATACTATTTAGTGTTTGATTGTCGTAGTATGGCTTTGGTAGAGATAATATTTCATCTGATACTAAATAAGAAATAATATGTTTAATCTTCAAATCTTCTATATTAGAAGCATTTTTAAGTAGATTTATAAGTTTGGAAATAATTGGCTCAATACTACCAAGATTGATGGCATTTATATCTGAATTAAAATCTCCACTTTGAGGAGCATACTTGGTAGTAACTAAATCTACTAAAGGACTGCTCATATGTTCATTTTCTTTTGGAATAAGGTGTCTTGTTGCATTTTTTAAATAAATAAAACTTTCTAGCGGTGCAAATGTGACAATTTTATTAATTAAAAAAAGATGATCATTCCGATAAATATTCTCTCTATCCCATTTTTCTATAACTCGTTTAATAAAATCTGTTAATGTACCACTTTCTGAATATGTAAGCGCATAACTTAGATTAGTAAAAACCGTTTGTGAGAAAATAGGCAGAATTGCTTCAACCTTTTCTTCAAAGTTTTTATTGTGTTGATCTATATAGTAACCTAAAAATAAGTCACCTTGTATATCTGGATTAAACCTATATTTATTGGCAAGTTTTCTTAGAACCTTAATATCTTCTAGTTTTTCAATATACTTCACATCATTTAGAAAATATTTTTTTATATCGTTTTCTGATATTGGAACAACCAAAGATAGCTCAAACATAAGCTCTTCAAGTTGTGCATCACTTAATGAGTATTCTTTTAAGGCAGACTGTACATCATCTATAGTTTTTTTAGAAAACTCTTTAATAGTATGTATATCACCTTTTAGTGCTTGTGTAATTAAATAAGGATTGTTATTAAATGTATGTGATAGCTGTTTTATTATTGACTCTTTAATTGAATCATTAAGCTCTTGAATTAGATTACTTATATCTTGATCTGACCATGTAATTTCAAGTTCTACTTTATTTATAGCTGTATATTTTCTGTAGACTGCATTAATAATACTTTTAGAAGCAGATCTATATGTTATTAACAATTTACAATTATCATTGCTTAATACATAAGATAATAAAGATATTAAAACATTAGAATCTAAGAACCTATCAATATCATCGAAGATTAATAAATAATTTCTTTCAGGAGATAGTTTTTTTAGGTCATCCTCAATATTTACTTGTTTAGTAAATACTAAGGGTATATATTTACTTTCAAAACTTGCAAAATATTTTAATAAATGAGATTTTCCATTACCACCTGCAGCATGTATTTCAAATACTTTATTGTCAGACTTAACAAACTCTTCAAATAAAGGCTCGTACTCTTTAAATTTGCTTGTTGTAATAGTTTCAAGTTGAGATTCAAATTTATCAAAATAAGCATTTACATTAAAACTAAATGAGATATTATCCATTCTCTGTTGGATAGTTTTATACAGCACAAAACATTTATCTTGATCAGCTTGTATAGTTTCTAATATATCATCAATACCTAAAATGTCATCAACCAAAACACCTGAAGACTCAAATTCTGTCAAACTATCTTTTTGGAAGTTAGGTTTATTTTTAATATAAAATATTTTTAACCTATAATCTGCATAATCAGCAAGGTCTTTAAACTTTTTAATAGTATCTCTAAGCTTTGTAGTATTAGTTGTAGAAGTTACTTGAACTACTACTTTTTTTGTATCATCTACTAAGTCAATTGCAGGAAAATTCTCTTGAATTAAATTTGCATTTTTTAAATTTAAATCATAAACATCATTTAAAATATGCATGAAGATATCTTCACTCAATTTATTAATATCATATAGCCCTAATTGGTTATCTATATCTACTTTTGTTCTAATATATGTTAATTGGTTTTTTATATAGTTAAATGCTGTCAAGAATTCCATTATATTATCTCCCAATGTCCAGCTTTTAAGCTACCAACTCTTTTGACTTTATCTTCATCTTTAAGTTTTTTAATAACCTTTTTTACCCCTGATTCACTCATAGATAATTTAGAGCAAATCTCACTAATGGTTATTTGAGAGTCTTCCTTCATAAGTGTCAGTATTTTTTGGTCACTTTTTTGTTTACTTTTTTGGTCACTTTTTGAACTCTCTTTTATATACTCTTGAAGTGATTTTAAAATAATCTCTAACATAAACTCAATAAATGGAGTACTCTCTCCAGCACTTCCTGAATCTTCCAATGCTTCATAATATTTTGACTGGTTATCTCTTATCATACTCTCTATTGGTATATGAGTAAAAAGCTCTTTAAATGATTTTAGCATTACACTCTGCCAGAGTCTTCCTATCCTTCCATTTCCATCGTTGAATGGATGGATAAATTCAAACTCATAGTGAAATACACAACTAGCTATTAAAAGATGCTCATCTGTTGTTTTTAACCAGTCAAATATTTTCCCCATCAGCTGTGGCACCATATTTGGTGGTGGTGCTACATGAGTTACACCATCAGCTCCACCAACTCCCACATTGGATTGTCTATAAGTCCCTGCATTGTTTAAAAGATTGCCCATCAATAACTTATGTGCATAAAGAAGATCTTTCTCATTTTTATAATCATACTTATCGAAATAATCATAAGCTAAAACAGCCCCTTTAACCTCTTCTATCTCTCTCATAGTTCCAAGAACTGTTTTACCATCTATTACACTAGTAACTTTTGCTTCATCAAATGTATTACCCTCTATTTGTAATGTACCAGTGATTGATCTAACCCTATTTTTTTTACGAAGTTTTAAAGTGCTGTATTGTTTATCTATATGTTTAATATCAGATATTAATTCAGATATTTCACTAGTTAGCTTTACTATCTTTGAAGTAATGGTATATGGAGGGTTATAATTAGCCATTATTTTCCTTTGTCAATCTTGACTTCATCTAGTAGATAAAAGTGACCATTCTGTTCTTCTAAACACTTGTATTTATTTTTCATTTTCTTTATAGCAATATCTAAATCATTTTCTTCAATTTTACCTCTATTATTTTCTTCTAAAAGTTGGTTGACTTTATTCAGTAATAGTTCTTTAGTTAAGTCTTCCCTATCAAATGAACCAATAAATCGATTTTTTAATGCTATAAAGGTAGCAATAACATGTATATCATCTATTTCTATCTCTCTAGACTGATATAAGCTATATCCAAGTAATGCAAGTGAAAGTGTACCAATAGCAAAGTTCGGTAATTTATTTATAATTTCAAGTAAGTTAGAAGCATTTTCGACATCTGGTAAAATTTTAGTAATTGTATTAACATCATCTACTGCTCCGTTTGCAGTTATACCGAATCCAAGTATTCCCCACAAATTAGATTTAATCGATTTCGCAGCTTCAAATGTATTCCGTATATTTATTAATTTTGCAGTAACTTCCTCATTACTTAAATCACCGATTGTCACCAACTTCATAACCATTGGCTCTGATGAACTTGTTTGTGTCTTTTGCTTTCTATATTTCTTTATTTTTATAACTTCATGTTCTTTTATAGACTGATTAAGTAGTGACTTTAAAGATTTATCTTTTCCTTTTTGAAGTACGAACGCTACACTTTGCACTACTTCTCCACCGATTTCTTCAAATGCTCTAGGACCGAGATGTACCAAAGTGTCTATCTTATGGTTTTCAAGTAGTTTAACTCTTAGCTTTTCATAAGATGATAGGAACATCCATGAGTGTTGATTTATCATCCCCATTAGTCCATCATCTACATTGAAGTCTAAACATCTTTCCATAAAACAAGCAAAGAGATCAGCTTTTGAATCAGGATAGTTTTTCTTTACAAAAGCACTTAGTTCACTATTCATACCCTTACTACCCATATAAGGTGGATTAGTAACTACACAGGTGTATTCTTTTTGAAGATAATGAATAAGCTTTATTATTGGTAATACTTCATTATGTGTATCTTGTATAAAAAGATTTTGACTCATATCTTTTTGTTCAAGCTGTTCTAATATATCATCTGTATTTGCTATAGTTGGAGTAATGAGCGAACCAAATGTTTTACCCTCTCTAAAAAGCTCTAAATTTTCTACTAGATCATTTGTAATTAGATTAGTACCTATCTCATTTTTATAATCTTGAAGTTCAGAACTTTCTATTGTTAGGTTCTTCATCGCAAAGACATTCGGAATGATTTTAAGTCTTCTTAGAAACTTTGGATAGTAGTGCATAGCTCTCATTGATAAAGCATAGTTTGCAAGAGCTGTAGCCCTATCATCTATTTCAAGACCAAATAGATTTTTAGTTAAGATATGAGTTACTGCATCTTTTGTGTCATACATTCTCTCTTCATATATCTTCATGAGTAGATCAAATGCATAAACAAGTGTATGTCCACTACCTGCACATGGATCTAAAAATGTTATCTCTTCAGGTGAAGATATAGTTGGGTGTCTCTCTAACTTTTCATCCGTTTCTACATAATACTTCATATGATCTTTTAGTTTTGAATCTGGGTTATTAGCTAACCATAATTTACCTAAAGAGTTTTCGACCATGTATTGAACTATCCAATGAGGTGTAAAGAGTTGAGTTGCTGCAGGTATCTCATCTTGGGTATATTTTTTACCCATCACTTCATCTTTTTTCTCAGAGATATAAAACTGGTATAACCAACCTATAATTTGAACATCTTGCCAATCATCTTCATCTACACTATTTACTATATCTTTTATAATAGATTGATCAGACAGTAAACCATCAGGCATTAATAACTCTGTATAATCATCTATCGTTTCAAACATATAAGGCATAGATTCGTTAAACTGATTAAACATAGATACCAATAACAATTGATAGGCTGATTCTAATTCATTTTGAGATAATAGATTTAAAAGTTTTGTTGTATCTACATTTAAAGAATCATCCAATGTACCACTTTGTGCTTCAGATAAAATATCTGGTAGAGTGTAGTCTCCTGAAGAACTTAATGGTCTTGTTTTAAGATAACCATTTACTTCCATAAATCTAATAGCTATAAATCTATTAAACCATGTGTATGCAATATGTTCAAGTGTAGCATCAAAAGAAGTTTTATCAATTTGTTCTTTTAATACTTTTATCTCATTTACTTTTTCTCTTATCTCTAAGCTATCTGTATCTAGAAACTTCTCAGCCTTAAAATCAATTCCATATTTTAATGCTTTAGTAGTGATCTGATCTCTTAGTTTATTTCTAGCTTTTGGAGCAAAGCTTTTTAGTTTGTTTTTATTCACAATCCATCCTTATAAAGAGATCTTTTTATCTTCAGATATTGTTTGTAATAACTCATCTTTAAGATTATTGATGTATTTCTCTACATCATCACTATTTTCTAAGAACTCGCCACTAAATTTACGATGAAGTAATGAAAAAGATACAGTTGGTTTTGGTTTTTCAACTTCAATTTCACCTTTATCTACTTTTGCTTCATATATAAACTCTTCTGCCATATCACTTTGAGTTGTATATGTTGTAGCCATTGAATTTATACTGTTCTTTAACGAATCTATAATACGAACATTGTTAGCACTGTTTTTTAAATCTAAAAATGGTTTTAAGACTCTGTTTTTCTGTTCTGGAGATAGATAGTTTGTAAAGTCATCATTGTTTTGAAATAGATCGATATAACGATCTGCAGTTTTCACTACTTCATCTCTCTCACCTGCAATAATTGAATCCAGTTCAGATTTTACTCTTAAAAATGCTTCATTTGCTTTTTGAGCTAATCCACTTGCATAAGGTTTTTGACTATGAATAAAAGAATTGATTTCATCAATATCTGACCCCGTTTTAATATATGGAATATTTGCACTCTCTTGCATATAAAACTGCTTGATTCCATTATATACAACCACTTGACCATTATTAGGATTCATGAATTTCTTTATCTTAGAGATATGATCTTCATACATATCTTCTAAATCTTCTTGGTACTTACTAATATTATCAAACAGATCACTTTGTCCAAGTTTTGATACCTTTTCAAATAGTTCAATTGGTTCTTTTAAAACTGAAACAAATGGATACTGATCTTGTTTTACATATGTAATCTTGATATTGTTTACTAACTCTTCTAAAGCACTTTTAAATGTTACATAAACCTCTTTTGATTCAGAGCTACTTAGTGGTTTAGAAAAAATCTCATTATAAATCTCTTTTACAATTTTAATAGCTGCAGTTGGTGGGGTATAAGCTTGAATAATAACTAAATTTGGATAACTGTGAGTGTTGTTTAGTTCACTACTTAGTTTACTTATCTCTAAAATATCTCCATGTAGTTTAACATCAGCTCTAGCTTTTCTCCATAGTGAAGCAACTAAACAAATAACTGCCCATCTATCCCATCCATAAGGGAATGTTCCATAAGTATCTATAAGAGTTTTCAGTGTCAAGATGTCATTTTGTTGTTTTGCCAAAGCAATTTTACTTACTATTACTTGCTCTGCTTCAGTTAGGTTGTTTTCTATACCACTTGTAAGATCATCTGCAGCATTTAAAATTGAAGTAATATCACTCTCTTTGTATTGCTCTCTTAATACCTTTCTTTGTGGATAAAACTCTGCTATAGATTCATTAAAAGCAGTTATAATTTTTGTTCTTGAATCTACACCTTTTAAGTCTAATACTCTACCATTTGCAATAAATATAGCACCTTGAAGTAGCTTTTCAATTCTTTTGGTTATGTTATTTTTTCTTGTACTATTCTCTTGAAGCTGTTCATTTAGAATTCTTTTATAGCTTTCACTTCTTGATGTATCGGATGCATACTGTTTGTAATACTTTTGAGTTTGTAAAAATAGACGAATCTCTTTTTTTAAAATATCATCATCTGGTAGTTTTACTAAAAGATCGTTTACTCCCATCGATTTACTTATGAGTGCAGACTCATCTTGCATATGATAGTATGGTGTAATGATATTTATACCAACTTCATGCTCTTGTGAAGATTTAATATCATCATCAAGTCTTCTAGTAAATTTATAGTCTTGTTTAAAATCAGGATGTGTGATCTTTGTAAGGCCTAGTGTACCATCATAGATTACATTTGCCAAGTGATCATTAATCGCAAAGTTATCTATAGCAATACTTTTAACCTCTTCGATAATATCTTTTTCTTCATTTGTTAAATAAAAATAGAACTCTCCACTTCTTTGTATAAAAGTTTGATTCTCTAGCTTATTAAGGGCTTCTTGTGTTCTCTTTTCTAGTTCTAGCTTGTCTTCAGCAAGTTTTGAGATTAGTAATGTTGCAATATTTTCTTTATTTGCTTTAAAACTCTCAATATATCTAACTAAAAACAGTGTTTTAAGTACTTTTCTATCAAAATCATCTAGTACAGGGTTTGACTCAGATAAATTAATAGCATTGATAACTTCTGTTTTTAGTATAGATTGTAGAGGTTTATAAAAATTAGAGAAATCAGATAATGCTCCAAGCTCCTTACCCATTACTATTTGTGCTGTTTTTTGAAATAGCTCCAGCATAGATCTCTCACCTACACTTTGAGCACGACCTAACATAGCATTATGGCGAGAGAGTTCAAGTAATGATACACCTAATAGATCAAATTGATATGGAATGAATGGATAGTTGCTTTCAAAATCTTCTTCATTTTGAATCTGTTGAAACTGCATACCCTCTGTAAAGTAAAATAAAGATTTTAAACTTGCTTGTTGTTCAAAGTAAATATGTCTTAACTTAGCAGATGGTTCTTCTTTCTTAGATAGTATTCTTTTTTTGATTACTTCATCTGCATTAGCACTAGTAAGATTGAGTTTTGTTTTAAATCTACCCATAATACGAGCAAAATCATGTTGTTGTTGAGAGTTTACATCTCCCATGATTGATTCAATGTCTTGTTGAGATGTTACTACTACCCAAGCTTGACCATTACAACTTTCTGATAATGATTCCACTATAGTTTGCAGGTTTAACATCTTGTTTACATCTTCAGCAATGAACTGTCCTATCTCGTCTACTAAAAAGACAAATCTAAAATCTTTATCTTTAGTCTGAATATATTTGTTTACTTCAGCAGCAAACTTTTTAGGTGTAAGATCATACTCTTCTTGGAACTCTTTTAATTTACCTTTTGCTTCATCTTCAGATATATCCAATACACTAGATAATGCTTTAGCAAACTCTTTTCTTTTTATAAGAACTTGATGTCTTTTATTTTCCCATGTATCACCAGCTTCTTTTTCATATTCTATTTTAAACTTTTGATACAGTCCTTCTTCTTCTAAAAACTTCTCTAACTCTGCAATATATGGCTTTTCTCCAAAGTATCCTCTCATCTCATCAAAGACTCTTTGAAATACACTTAGAACACTGCTAGATGAATTTCCTTGCATAATATTTGATTGCTGATCGATATTAAATAAAATTGTTTCCGTAGGGGTTGAGAGAGCTTTTTTTGCATTACCTTGTAAGAATGTATCACAAGACTTTAGTTTATCAAGAAATCTATCTCTGTATTTCTCTTGATCTGCAAGGATAACTGATAATATTTTAAGTAAGTGTGACTTACCAGATCCAAAGAAACCACTAATCCATACACCAATATCTTTTGATGGTTTGCCAATGGTTGAAGCATATATATCAAAAAAGGTTTCAAGCTTATCTTCAATCTCTTTTGTTACAACATACTCATCAACTTCTAAATCAATTTGCTTAAAGTCATTAGCTTTAATTACACCGTCGATTTCTCTTGTAATTCTCTTTTCAAAAATTTCTTCTATTATCATTCAGTTTCCCTTACTCTAAATTATATGCTTGATAGTGGTTTGATTTAAACAGATCTCCGTCATTACCATCTTCTATACCAAATAGCTTAAATGCCACTCCATTATATGTACCAGGATAGAAAAACACTATAGGTTTCTTCTCTGTTTTAGAGTGAAGAATATTAATTAATGGATGTAGTCTTTTAAATGGATATACCTTACCTACACCTTGAATAAATACAACATCTGGATCGTTTTCTTGTATTTTATTTTGTATGTAATCAGATAGTACTTCATTGTTAATTGCAGAATCAAAAGCATCTAAAAAATACTCAGGTGACTCATCCTGCTCAAGCTCTAAAACATCTTCTAAAATCTCTTGATCTTTTAATATTTCGATACACAAATTGAACAAATCCAATCTTAAAATATTTATATTTACCTCTTGAAGCCTTTTAGTTACCATATTGATATTATTGGCAACTGTTCGTTTCTCTTTTGGCTCATATGGAATAATATAAAAAGGGATCATCTTACCTATATTATCTGACTTTAGAAAGTCTATGTTTTGACATTTCTCATAAAGCCTTTCAAATGTATCTGCCTTCATTAAGCAACTCCCATCATTGAGATTTCAGTATCGTTCATCAGCATTGCTTTTAGATATGAAGTATCACTATCTTTTGTAATTAGATTAGCCGTTGTGTTTTCTATTAAAGGTTTTACTATAGTTTTCTCTTTTGTCGCTTTGATCATAGTTGCATCTGCTAATATTTTAAAAACCACTTGTTTTAGTTTATACTTTGTAGCATCAGACTTTTTAGCAAACTCTTCATGCTCTTCTTCTTGTTTACGAAAAAAAGCATTAATCTCATACTCCTGAATATCAAAATCCATCATTAGTGACTTTTCATACATCACTTCAAGACAAAATGCCTTGATTATTGGATAGCTTTTAAGTATAGAATAAAAAAGGATGATTTTTGCATCATCAGGGTCTGTATTAACAAATCTATTTAATAAATATTCAGGTAGTGTTTTTAGTCTTAAAACAAGTTCACTACTTTCTCTTTTAATGGTACTAGCACTTCTTTTATTGCTATTTTCATTTATAATATATTCAACTGCTTTAGACCAATCTTCATGTTCCAAATATAGCTTTGCAAGTTCTATTGATTCATAAAGAAAAAATGATGCACCTGTAAATGATAATCTATAACTACTCATACTTTATTTGCTATCCTTATCATCTGCAGATTTACCACTTTTTACCCATTCATCAACTTCACTTTTTTGGAACATCCATTTTCTGCCTACTTTACTTGCAGGCATGTTTTTGTTTTCTATCCACTTATAAACAGTGTCTTTGGTAACAGATAGATATTTACAAATATCATCTACAGTCAACCAACGATCTTCCATAAAAAACCCTTTTCTAATAAATTGTTATATTTTATCTACAATAGCCTAAATATAATATTTAATACTGAATAGTCCGTAATTAGAATGTAATTGTATCAAGATATTTGGACAATATAATGTCTACTATTTATATTGTGGCAATAAGTGGTACTGTAATGTTTCATCATTCACTGCATAAAGCTTCCACATAAAGTCCATAATTACTTTTACATTGATATGCAGTCTGTTTAGCTCTATTCTCATATCTTTAATATCTTTTTCTCGAATAATATCTTTACTTTCATATTCCTCAATAATCTTTTGTTGTTTCTTTTTATTTGGTATGTACAACACATGGTATCTTTGAAACTCCCTATAGATTAATCCTACATTTAATCCATTATTTTTAAACCATTGTTTTTGTAGGCTAAGTTCATACCTTGTTAATGGGAATTTCAATTTGTTCTTATCAGTCTTACAGTAAAGAGATGATCGAAGCACTGCATCTTTTTGTTTTGCTTTAGAACTAAACTTTTCTATATATCTGGTTGTTTTAAATGGTTGTTTATCACTAGATTCATAATAATCAGTATTTGGCATCTTCTTTGTACAT
>CAZWLA010000025.1:0-18207 GCA_964633845.1 uncultured Arcobacteraceae bacterium
TAATAGTTTTTTTACCTGCTTTTATAATGTCACCATTTGGTAATACAGCTTCAATGGCCATTACATAATCTTTGGTGATACCATATTTAGCAGCTCTCATACCACCAGCATTTTCAGATACATTTCCACCTAAAGTTGAGTAGTTTTCACTTGCTGGATCTGGTGGATAAAATAAACCAACCTCTTCTACAGCTCGTTGAAGATCCATATTAATAAGTCCTGGCTGAACAATGGCAAGCATATTATCCATATCAATCTCGACAAGTTTATTCATATGTTTTTCAAGAGATAAGATAATTCCACCTGCAGCTGGTAAAGCTCCACCAGTAAATCCACTTCCTGCACCTCTTGGGACTATAACAATTTGATTGTCATTACAATACTTAAGTATTTTACTTATATCATGCTTATCCTTTGGAAATACAACTGCATCAGGTTCAAATCTTTCTTTTGTAGCATCATAACAATAAGCAATTAAGTGTGCTTTATCTGATTTAACATTCTCATTTCCTACAATTAATTCTAATTGTTTAATATGCTTAGTATCTAACATTTAAAACCCTATCTTTTCTAAATATTTTCCAAATATGTTCTCTTCTGATTCTTCAACATTTAATGCTTCACTAAAATCAACTTTAGATCCAAGACTAATCAGATTCGTGTAATAATTGCTATAGTTACCTATATTAGTATTTTCAAACCATGCAAATGCACCATTTTTAATCTCGTCAACTTTTGTATAAAATGGTTGCTCTTGTACTGCATCATCATTAATAATATTATGCTCTTCTAAAATTACAAAACTTTTTGAATCTACAATATAAACTTTTTTATCAATTACAAAATATATAGTTCCAAGATTATTGTTTTTACAAAACTCTTGAAAATCAGCCTTCAATGGTGTAGGATTATATTTTAACTTCAAAAACGATGCAAATACATCACTATTAAAGAAAGACTGCGCAGTAAATTTCTCTTTAATATTATTATAAGTAGATCCATTTGGTGCAATTAAAAGGCTTTTTTTATAAAGATAATTTAAAATAAATGTATCACCATTTGATGGTTTTAAGTTACTAGTAGGTAAAGCATTTTGAGTTAAATCATCAAACTTAGTAAATATAACTTTAGATTCATTATTATTACTGCTAATTACAATAGCATTAGATACCACTATTGAGCTTTCATCATCATAATTATGTATCACTATACCGCTTTGTCCTACTTTTAAATTACCTACGTTAATAGTAGCCTCACTTGATGATACATTTGTAATAGTCGTAATCTTTTGGTCCATACTAGCTATTGAGTATACTGATAATAACACAATTAAAAAAAGTTTATTCATTTTTACTTTACCTTTAGGGCACTTAGCCTTAATTTTATTTAATTCATTTTATCTAAATTCAGATAATATTTTACTATGAATATTTTTTTAGATGACAATAAATTTGAAT
Source organism: uncultured Arcobacteraceae bacterium (assembly GCA_964633845.1). GTDB lineage: Bacteria > Campylobacterota > Campylobacteria > Campylobacterales > Arcobacteraceae > JADHTT01. The sequence goes on from CAZWLA010000025.1 coordinate 1,458, forward strand.
TAACACACCACGTCAGTAAAAAAATAAAAAGAATCTCACTCGTACTGGAATCTAAAAGCAAGATTACTATTAAAACTCCACCAAAAATAAAAGCACATCAACTAAGAGAAATTATTGATATTCATAAAGAGTGGATATTAAAATCACTTCACAAAGTTCCATCCAAAAATAAATTTGATTTTATAGTTGGTTCTACATTACCATTTTTAGGAAACAAATATCCAATAGACTTTATAGATGATGAAAAGTATAAAAATGTAAAAGTAACATTAGAAAATGAAAAGTTTATAATTTATCATAATAGTTTGATACATAAAGAATATGATAATTTTCATGATGGACTAAAGAAGTTTTATAAGTTAAATGCACTTAAAGTTATCGATCCAATTTTTGATATATGGACATATAAAACACAGTTAACTCCAAATCAAATTGGATATAGATTTGCAAAAAGAAGGTGGGGTAGTTGCAGTGGGATAAATAACATATCTATAAACTATATGCTTTTACAATTTCCACTTAATGCAATTAAATATGTAGTACTTCACGAACTTTGTCACATTCAAGAAAAAAATCATTCCAAAAGATTTTGGAACTTAGTTAGTTTGTATATGCCTGATTATAAACAACAAGAGCAGGTACTTAAAAATAAAGCTTTCTAGATATTTAAAACTTTTCTTTATTAATTTTTTTATTCATTGATTTTTTCTTTGATCTCTTTTGCTATCTCACAAATAGACTTAATCTTTTCATTATTTGATAAACTATCATCAAGAAGTTGCTTTACAAATGCACTACCAACGATTACACCGTCTACACCTTGTGCTTTTTGCTTAGCAGTATTTTGATCAACTCCAAATCCAATATAAAGAGGTGTAGATGTGCAAAATCTTACATCTTCAATAATTTTAGTTAAATCCTCTTTTGCCCCAGAGCCTGTTATACCTGCATATGCAACCATATAAATAAATTTATTTGATCTTTGAGTAATAGTTTTAATTCTCTCATATGAATCTGTAGGTGCTACAAAATCAATCAAAGCTTGATCATATTTAGCAAATATATCTTTATAATCTTTTGCTTCCTCATATGGTAAATCAGGAATAATAGAACCTTGAATATTAAACTCTTTCCCTTTTTTTAAAAATTCTTCCATTCCATAGTGAAAATATGGATTCATATATCCCATCCAAAGTGTATCCATTTGTGGTGCAATTTGACTTGAAACCTCAAATAGATCTTTTAACTTAAATCCATTTTGAAGTGCTTTTAAACTAGCTTTTTCTATTACAGGTCCATCTGCAACAGGATCTGAAAATGGTATTCCAAGCTCAAGAGTATCTACACCTGCATCTTTCATGCTTAATGCTAAATCTACAGTAAAATTATTTTCTGGTAATGATGCAGTTATAAAACCTACTAGTTTTTTATCCATAATTATGAACCTTTTATTTTTAATTGTATCATATTACCAAACTAATCATTTGTAACGGTTTAATACTAGGCAGTTGTCATTAAGTAAGCATTTGTATAGCACTGTAACAATATAAGCTTATCTTTATACAAGCTTATATAGAATATGTATAAGAATCAACTATCAAAGGAGTGGTTAAGATGAAAAAGAATATGAGAAAAGGTATTACACTAATTGAAATAGCCGTAGTTCTTATAATAATGGGGTTGCTACTTAGTATTGCCTTTAAAGGCTTTGATTTGCTAAAGTCTTCAAGTATAGTATCTGAAGCAGCAAAAATACAAAAAATTACATCGGCAATAGTAACATTTAAGGCTAAAAATAAAAGATTACCTGGTGATGGTTGTACTACCAATCTACCAACAACAGCTCTTTGTGTAAAGCCTACTCCAGATGGTCATATTGATGGAACTACAACAGATTATATAGAAGACGATGCATTTTGGATAGAATTATATGTAGAGGGTTTACTTACTGAAGCTGATAGATTTAGTGAAATAGGGCAACAAAATTATGTATTAGACCCAGATGGTGAAATAACTAATGCACACAATGGTGTATATCTTACACTTACAGATACTGCTGTTCCTGAAAGGGTTATGTGTGAACTTGATCGATCATATGGTGATGGAGACCATACTCCGAGCACAACAGATAGCTTATTCATGTCAACTACTACAAGTGCATCTTATACTTCTGCTACAATATGTGAAAATGTATCTAATACAATAGGTGCTGCTTTTTTAGTTTATAAATATTAAGTAGAAATCAATAATATGGAAAAATTAGGTGATATACTTCTAAAAAATAATATTATCACCAAAGATAAACTTGAAATTGGCTTGAAGGTTCAAAAACTTTCAAACCAATTATTAGGACAAGTTTTACAGGATCTTGATTTTGTAACTTCATTTGAAGTTGCAAAAATTTTAGCTAGCCAAAATAATGTTGAATTTATTGATCTTTTCAATATAGTAATAGAAAAAAATATTGTTAATAAAATCAGTTATGAAGATTCAAAAGATCTTCAAATATTAGCTTTTGAGTCTTCTAATAATACAATAAAATTTGCAACTTCAAATATCAATATATTAGAAATAAAAGATTTTTTAAACTCTGTAAATATATTAAACTATGAATTATACTTTTGTGATCAATCGTTACTTACAACTTTACAATATATATATTATAAACAATCCTCAAATCCAATTGATAAACAAATTGAATCAATAATATCAAACTCACATCATGATGATATAGATTCAACACAACTAGCAGACCTTATACTACAAAATGCAATCAATCTAAATGCCACAGATATTCATCTATCACCTGATAGCACTATCTCATCTATATTTTTTAGAATAGATGGCATTATGCATATGCACTATGCTTATCCATACTCAATACATAAAAGAGTGGTCTCAACCATAAAAGTGAGAAGTAATATGGATATAGCCAACACAAATATACCTCAAGATGGTTCTATGTCATTAAAATACCTTACAAATGACTATGATTTTAGAGTATCGTCACTCCCTACATCAAATGGTGAAAATATTGTAATTAGAATATTGCCAAAAAATAGCTCACTATTTAATCTAAGTAATCTTGGATTTAGTGAAGAAAATAAAACTAAATTAGAAAAGTTTTTTATAAAGCCATACGGTATTGTATTAATTGTAGGTCCTACAGGTAGTGGTAAGACAACCACACTTTATTCAGCACTTCGTAAAATAAACTCTATTGAAAAAAATATCATAACAGTTGAAGATCCAATTGAATACAATTTTAACTTTATTAGACAGACTCAAGTAAATAATAAAGCTGGTTATACTTTTCATAAAGCATTAAAATATTTTATGAGACAAGATCCAGATGTAATACTTGTAGGTGAGATAAGAGATGAAGAAACTGCAAACTTAGCAATTAGAGCTTCAATTACTGGTCATCTTGTACTTTCAACAATTCATGCAAACTCTGCAATTGATGCACTTCCAAGACTATATGATCTAGATGTAGATTCTTCTTTTCTAGCTTTGGGGCTTTTAAGTGTAGTTAGTCAAAGACTTATTCGAAAACTTTGTCCAAAATGTAAACAAGCATTTCAAACTACAACAAATGATATATTTGAACAAATATCATATAATTCAGATACTCTAAACAAAAATATTCAAATATTCAAACCAGATATTAATGGTTGTGAATATTGTAATAATACAGGTTACAAAGGAAGGGTAGCTATCATAGAAATTTTTGAAGTTACTGAAAAGATAAAACTTATGCTATTAGAATCTAGTCCAATATCAAAAATAGCACAAGAATCTGGAATGAAAACATTAAAAGATGATGCTATAGACAAACTTTTTCAAGGTATTACTTCAATAGATGAAATAAATAGAGTTCTAAATTAATGCTTTTTAGTGTAAATTATATTAAACAAGATACTGGAAAAGAATCTATTCAATTTATACAAAAAAATTCTTATAATGATTTAATACTATATCTTGAGAAGAAAGATATATTTGCTCTAAATATTAAACAACTTCCTAATATTATTGATTACTTATACACAAATATCTCATTTACAAAAGTTAGTGATAGTGATATATTATTTTTATTTGATGCCCTTAGTGGATCTATGAAAGCTGGAATATCAATTATCAATACCTTAAATGACTTAACAATTGAGATTAAAAATTCTACGTTTAGGAATGTTCTACTTGATATCATTGATCATTTGGAAGATGGCTATACTTTTGTAGATGCTTGCAAAAAACATCCAAATATATTCAAAGCAAATATTATTCAATTGTTAGAGATAGGTCAAGAGAGTGGAAAATTTGCACATGTACTTGATGATATAGTTTTTACAATTAAAAGTAACCAAGAATTAAATAAAAAGATAAAACAAGCCATGATATATCCTACTATAGGACTTATAACAATATTCAGCGTATTCTTATTTTGGGGGATATATGTGGTTCCAAAAATTATGCATAACCTATCTGGAAGTAAACTAGAGCTACCAGATATTACATTAAGACTTTTAGATTTATTCCAGCTAATAGAACATCATTGGCTATTAATAACAATATCTTTTATCTCTTTATCTATATTATCTATATTATTAATAAAAAATTGTAAAGTATGTCAACAAAAATTATCACTCTTACTATTGAAAATACCATTTGTATCTACAATGATACAAGAATATAATATAATTTTAATATCAAAATATTTATCTTTAGTGCTATCTACAGGAAAGCCATTATCATTTGGTATTAATATGTTAATAAAAACCATTTCAAATATATCCTACAAAGATGAACTAAAAAATATATTAAATAAAATTTACAATGGTGAAAAACTTTCAGAAAGTATTAAAAATTCAACATTTTTCACTAGATATATGTATCGAAATGTATTATCAGGTGAATATAGTGGAAATCTTGAAGATGGACTAAAAAATATAGATACATTTTATTCTACCAAATTACATGATAAAGCTAAAGCTATCACAAAATTCATAGAACCATTAATAACAGTTTTACTTGGAATTTTACTATTAATATTAATTATTGGTTTCTTAGCACCAGTTTATGAACTGATTTTATCCATTTAATTTAATGATTTATATTTAATACATATTCTTTTGTATATGTACTAAAATCATCATCAGATACAGTTATACTAACTAAATGCGTATTAGAACTAGGATTAGTACAAGTTAATTGTAGATTTGTAGCACTATTATTAACATCTAGATTATCAGTGCATGTTAAACTTGGAGAGAAGCTATATGACCATTGAAATTTATCTGATGCATATGGTATTCCACCTTTTGGATATATTGTAGTAGTATATGTAGTTCCGGCATAACCGTAAGGTAGTTCATTATTTAATATTTTTAATCTCTCCCTATTACAAAATACTCTTACCCTAAGTTCGTCAAGTGTCATCCAAGAGACAATATCGTCATACTCAAATCCATCAGCAACAACGTTATTTTCGTATACATTTAGACTATTTGAAACTAATGATGTTTGTGATACCGAATTATAACCATCACTTACTAATGCAAAAGCTACATTATTAATTGTTTGTATTGGAGTTAAACATTCTAAATCTGAACATCTTACTACACTTAATGTAGTTGATTGTTGATTACATAATGCATCTGTACTTTCTAAAGTAGTATCACTATAATATACCAAATCATTTTGCCATATATCTTTATTTTGATTTCCTAGAGATAATATCTGTGTTGCATTTGGTAAAACTTTTGCATTTGTACCAAAACTTATAATAGAATCTTTTTTTGCATCTATTATATCTGTAGATTCTATTTTTTGTGTTAACTTTGTAAGCCACTGCATACCTGAAGAGCCACCAACAAGTAACATACCTATGATTGCAATAACTATGCTTAGTTCTACTAGAGTAAATGCTTTTCTATTCATTTTATTATCCTATTTAATTATCATATACTTCAGGTTTACGATTACCTTTAGTTACGAATACAATATTATCATTATTAGCATCTATGGATGATAGTTGATTGTAAGCCTTTGTAACTGTTTTTCCTGTACAGTTATCCTCTTGATAAAAAGTAATACTTTCACCATCATAAAACTCAATATTATTTCCTGTTAATGCTAGAGTACACCTGCTCCCTTTATTATAATATATATCTACTTGTGCGGTTATGTAAATAGTTGGTAAACCTTCCTCGGATAATTGAGTGCTTATGCGAGTATAACTATTTCCATCATTATCAGATACATTAATTGTAAATAGATATTCATTATTCTTTTTTGGTTTTATACCACAATCTATCTCTAAGTATTGTGCCTTTGATTCTATATCTAAGCTATCACTACAGCTTGTTGTAAATGGATCACTAGGGACTATGGAGTAATTCCATATAAACATATCATTAATATAAGGTACTCCACCTTTAGGATAAACTTTAAGTAGAAAAAACTTATTGTGGTTTATCTTTATAATATCACTATTTAAAATACTTAATTTTTTTCTTTTACAATAGCTAGATGCTCTTATTTCATCAAGTGTCATCCAGAATACTATATCATCATATGGAGAATCATTAACTTCTAAATCGTTTGGGTAAATCTTAAAAATATTACTCTCTAAAGATGATTGGTTTATTTGATTATATCCATCACTATAAACTATAAAAGCGACATTATCTATGGTCTTACTAGGATTACAAGGAGATAGCTCTGTACATATTTGAACAGATAAAGAAGCTGTATTTTTACTGCATATGAATTGATTTGACTCTAAGGTTGAATCATGTATGTAGTTAATGCTCTTATTCCAAATATCACTATTTTGTGATCCTAGTGATTCAACATCTATAGTTGTTGGTAATGTTTTATTATTTTGTGCAAAACTAATAATAGCATCTTGTTTCGAATCAATTATTAATTTTGTTTTATTGATTTGATTCTCTTTTACAATATAAGGTAAAAGCTTGGAGTAAGATACTAAAAGTATCCCAATTAATATCATAAGCATAGAAAGCTCTATTAAAGTAAAAGCTTTTTTTGTATGCTTCATTTTAATCTATTGCACTACTTTTTTTAATATATATGCATCAGATACTAGTCTTTTAATCTTTTCTAAATCTTTTCTGGCATCATCTTTTACACTATACTCACCAATATTTAAACTATATAATATTTTTCCATTTGAAGTGATCTCATTAATTTTATATTTACTATTGATTAATGCTAAACTATCTAAAAAAGATTGTTTTGGATATTTGGAATATGCACCAGCTTGAATAACATACTTATCAATCTTTGTATTTTCTTCTACAATACCATTAGCTTCCTTAGTAGCTTGAATATGTATATTATGTTCCACTTCGTCTATATTATTATCACCATTTATAAGACTTATTTTAATGAATATAACAAGCTCTCTTTTTTGAATACTTTGTTGTGTTTTATTAAACAATACACCAGCTACAGGAACTTCACCAAGCCCTGGTACCATTGTATCAGTTTGACTTACTTTTTCACTAAGCAATCCACCAATGATAACGGTATCACCATCATTAACTTCTATAATAGTACCGGCCTCTTTTACGTTTAAAATAGGAGCTGTCAAATCATTACCAGAATTTGTTTTTGTATCTTCTATAGTAGTGGAAACTGGAACTACATTTAGAATAATTTTATTATCATCTTTTATATATGGTGTTACACCCATAGATATACCATCAAGAACATCTCTTCTCGTGTATGTAGTTTCGGGAGTAGTAATAGTTGCTCCAGTACTACTCAATGATGACACTTGTGTAATTTTCTTCTCCCAGAATGGTTCTATTGTACCAGATGATATAATGGCGCTTTGACCATTTACAACTCTAATTCTTGGATTTGATAAAGTATCAATACTTCCATACTCTTGTAATAATTCTAAAGTAGCTTTTAATGAACCTCCAGTTAAAGTAGAATCATAAGCTATATTAGCAAATGTACTTTCTGCAAATGTACCTAATGTTTGCGTAAATGTTACAGGTGAATTTGCCGATGATAAACTAGCTACCTTTTGCCAATCTATCCCCATATGATAATCATCACTTAAAATAACCTCTAATACTTTTGCTTCTATTAAAACCTGTTTAGATAATTTTGTTTTCATATCTTCTAATAATTGTGTAACTTTATTTATATTTTTATATTTATCATCCACAATTAAAATAGAAGAAGATATATTTATACTATAAGATCCCTCATCAGATATCAATGTATTTAGTGTATTTTTTAAATCATCAAATTTATTTAATTGGTTATTTGATTTTCCATAATTAATATTAAATTCACTTTTCAAAGTACCACTTGCACCGCTATTACTAGAACCACCTAATACATCACCACCAAGCTCTGCATTAAAGTCTGATACTGTATTTAAAAATGATATATCAAACTTTTTTGATATATGATCATTTATATATAATACATTGTTTTCAATATAGTAAAATAACTCTGCATTTTTTGTAATAATATCTAAAGCATCACCTAATGGAATATCTTTTAAATTTAGAGTAGTTTTTAAATTTTTATCTACATCATTTCCAATAATTATATTCATTGAGGCATCATTTGCAATTAAATATAATACTTTTATTAAACTAACATCAATAGCGTTAAATGTAAACTTTTTATCATTTGGAAATATATATTTTTTGACTACTTTTGGTTTTATTTTTTTATTAGTTTGTAATAATTGTTTATTTATTAGCTGTGTTTTTAACTGTTCATTTAATAACTTTAATCTACTAATTTCCTTAGTTGATATTCCATCTTTTTGAACTTTATTATGAGAGTCACATCCTATAAACAATAATATAAAAACTAAACTAAATACTAATTTGAAACTTTTAACCATCGTCTATCCTTTTCATCTTCAACTAATACACTATCAGCACTAATATCAATAATTTTATAATTATCAATTATATCACCTATATTAACAATTTTTGAATTTATTATCGCTGTTTTTTTACTGCCAATTAATGTAAATTGAACCTTTGGTAGTATTTTTATCACTTTTTGCTTTATTTTTTTCTTTTTTTCTTTTAATATGATAACTTTATTTACATTTATAGGTTCTACAACTTTAATGGTTTGGCTTGTATTAATATCATTAAACAATAAACTAGTAGAAGATATAACATTGTTAACACTATGATATTCATTTAATAAATCATTTATTTCAATTCTATTATTCATTTGTGTAGATACAAATGGATATGAAAGCTTTAGATCCAACTTGATTTTATTATTTATTTTTATTATTTTTACAATGCTAAGATAATTATCTTGTTTTAATAATTCAAGTATTGATATCACTTTTTTAGGAATATCCAAAACTTCTATATAAAACTCTATAGTTAATATATTATTTTCTTCTAAAATATTAGTTTTTAGATCAGCATCTAATTGACTTTGATAGAGTGATATTTTTTGTAATAACTTTACCTCAGCATCATTTTTTTGTCAAGTATTTAATATCTAAATGATCTATTTTCTTATGTAATTGTTCAATTGATTCTATAAAGCTATATCTTTTTTCCAATTGCATTGAACTTATTTTTAATGATTGAATATATTGATTTTTAACATTGAACATTTCATATAGATATGCGGATATTACCAACAAAAGAGATATTAAAACTATTTTCATCTTTTATCATCCATCAAACTATTAATAGTGTATATTACAAGATGTGATTTTTTCATATCAATTTTATAATTAATTTTATTATCTTTAATATCAAAAGACAACTCATAATTTTTATTAATTGCTTGTTTTAAATTATTAAGATTCTTAATATTTTCATATTTTATTACAAATACACACTCTAAATTATTTTTTATAGCATTCATATTTATTTCTCTTAATACTATATTCTTCTCTAAATTATAAAGCTTACTTAATATATTATGTATATAATCAATATTGTGATTTTTTGATTTTGATAATGTTTCTATATATTCAAGTTGTGGCATATTTAGTAAGTTATTATATTCTAATATATGATTTTGTGTAACAACTGATAACTTTTTATTTTTTTCTTCTATATTATTTATTTTTTTTAAATCAATAAATAATATAGAAGATTGATATCCAATTAATAACAATAACGCAAATATAAATCCATAGTATATTCTATTAATATCTTTAGCTTTTTTAATATATTTATAATTAATATTTAAATTTGTATTTGTAGTCAAATATGTACCAACGGCCAATAATGCAATACTTTTTTCCTCCAAGTTTAAATCTTTTTGCATAACTATATGCTTGGGAAAAAAATCTAAAGAATCTACTTCAAGTTCTAACTCAATGAGTGTATCTTTAAATAACTCCATATTTGTTTCACTTAAACAAACTAAATTCAACTTAATTTTATCCTGATAATTTCTTATTATGTAGGACAAGGTATTTCGTATGTTTTGTTTTGTAGCATCTTTATTTTCAATATCTATAGTATGATAATATTCTGCATTATTACCATTTAAAATAAATATCTGTATTGACTTATAGGTGGAAAAAGTAAATATACTATCCCTTTTTGTGCAAAAAGTATTTGCTAATACCGATAAAGACAATTGGGTATTTGTGAGTGCTTGTATATTAAATCTTTTAAATTTCAAGACCTCTACAGTTTTAAAATATGACTTTTTATCTATAAAGTCACAAATCAACTCTCTAGTATTTTTTGATTTTTGATTAAGTGAATCAAAAAATATCATATTACTAAGTTTTTCTATATTACTACTACTAAACTTTTTAATTAGATACTTTTCTAAACTTTTTAAGTTATCCATACCAAGTGGCATTTTAGTATGTTTTCTTACAATTGGTATATTAAGGTTTAAATATACTTCTGCATCACTAGCATTATAGTCTTCAATAGAATCAATTTGTTTAATATTTAATATATTAATTATAGAATTTTTATAACTAATTTCAACAATATAAAAATTATCAATTTGCTCAATTAATATATTTTTTGATCTCAAAATTTCTTCTTTCTAAACTATATAGTCTTATTGTAGCGTAATCATATAAAAGACTATATAAGTTTTTATAAAGTATAATTTAAAAGAATGTTGGAGTTGTACCATGTCAGAAAAAATACTTACTAGATTTAGAAATAAAATTGTAATATTCATTCTTTATATTTGTATAGGGACTATTCTTGTACCATTTTATTACCATTATTTAGATATACCATTTTACTATAGTGCAGGACTTTATCTACCATTTATTAGTTTAACTCTTTTATATATTTTAAAAAAAAATCATAACACACTTTTTGTCTCTAATAGTCTTGTAGTTCTAGCATTTTTTGTTCAAATATTTTTATTAATGACTGCAACAAGTGAATTTAATAAGATGTTCTTTTTCCCTATGTCAATCTTCATTTTCTATACACTTTTAGATATTAAAAAGGCATCAATACTTACTATGGTTTTAATAATTTCAATTTTTATAATTGAAGTTTTAAATGGATTTCAGCTTGGATACTTTAATTTTTATGCATTAATCTTGTCAATAACCATGATCGCTTTTGTGTTTACAAGTGTGTATATCCTTGTAAATAAATTATCTTATCAAGCTAATAAACTATACAAAAGAGTTCTGTATTCAAATAAAGTATTAAATAAAAAAGTAAAAAAAAGAACGCTAGAACTTACACTAGCACACAAAACGCTAGAACATATTTTAAATTCACATGATGATATTGTTATATTAATAGAGAATAATAATATTATAATGACAAATCAAAAATACAATGATTATTTTCATAAAGATAAAAAACTATCTATCTACAGTCTACTCGAAAAAAATAAAATTGTATTAAATGATAATATAACATTAAAATCAAATAAAATAGTTGATGGGTTATATACATTCTTATTAAATAAAAAAGATATATTCATTGATAATAAAATATATACTTTACTTACATTAACAGATATATCAGAGTTTAATAATCAATTTGAAAATATAAAATCAAAAGCTTACGTTGATACATTAACATCCCTCAACAATAGAGCAATGTTTGAAAATATCATTAATAATCTTCTAATAAGTAAAAATAATCAAATTAAAAAATTTGCATTAATTATGTTTGATATTGATAACTTCAAAGTTATTAATGATAACTTTGGACATGATGCAGGAGATAAGGCTATCCAAGATAGTGCTAATTTTGTTATATCTAATATTAGAGATGAAGATATACTTTTTAGATGGGGAGGAGATGAGTTTTTTTTAATTATACATAGTGATTCATCAGACTATACATATAATATTTCTGAAAAACTACGACTACTATTTTTAGATACACAACTACACAAAAAATACAATATTACACTAAGTTTTGGTATAACGCAACATAAAAAAGGTGATACGATCCAAACTATTACAAAAAGAGTTGATGAAGCTCTTTATATTTCAAAGCAAAATGGGAAAAACCAATCAAATGAAGTTTAATATAAACAAATTATTTTTATCTGTTTCTCATGCGCTTGATTATCTTGATATTGAATTTTTGGATATTGATACATATCATTCAAAACGTGTAGCATATATTGCTGTACGTATAGCAAAAAAATTATCTTTATCCAATCAAGAACTATCTAATATTTTTATATATTCACTCCTTCATGATATTGGATTAGCCGAATCATATTTTTCATTATCCAACGAAACTAAAGAATATACCAAGCTATCCTTAGAAGAAAAACTATCAGATCACTGCGATATTGGTGAAGAATATTTTAAGAATATAGATTTTATTGAATATATACCCAATATAATTAAATATCACCATGAACACTATAATGGCACTGGTCTTTATAAACTAGCAGGAGATGAAATACCTCTATATTCTCAAATAATACATCTGGCTGATTCTATTGCAAATAATTTTGATCTTGATAATTCAACAAATGAAAATAAAAGCTTTATAGTAAACTATGTTAAATATAATCAAAAATTTAATCCTAAACTTATAGATATCTTCTTAGAAGTTAGCACAACTATATCATTTTGGCTAGATGTAAAAGAAGAATATATCGTACAAGCATTGAATAGATATATACCTGACAAAAATATCAAAACGTCTTACAAAGAAATATTTAATTTTACACAACTTCTTTCAAAACTTATTGATGCTAAATCTGGTTTCACAAAAGATCATTCAACAGAATTAGTAAATATAGCTCAACAAATGTGTAATTTTTACAAATTTAATAAGGATAAAGAGATGAAATTTCTTATTGCTACATCATTACACGATATAGGTAAGTTAACTATCCCAAATGAAATATTATCAAAAACTGAATCTCTTACGCCAAATGAATTTCAAAAAATGAAAGAACATGCTTATTATACAAAACTATTTTTAGAAGATATTGATCATTTTGAAGATATCTCTAGATGGGCTTCTCATCATCATGAACGCTTAGATGGTAGTGGATATCCATTTGGACTAAAAGATGATCAATTAAGTTTTGAAGAACAATTAATAGGATGTCTAGATATATACCAAGCATTAATATCACAAAGACCATATAAAGATAAATTAAGTCATGATGATTCTATTGAATATCTATATACATTAGCAAATAAAAATTATATAAATAAAAATATTGTAGAAGATATTAACACTGTTTTCAATCAAAACTCATAATTAATTCCTTTTTCTAGTTATTATTATATAAAAGTGCTACAATAATACATTGTACTAAAAAAAAGGGGAAATTATGAGAGATACAGTATTAAAATCACTAGTTGGTTTATCATTAGCAACTTCTATTGCACTAGCAGGTGGGTATAAGATACCTGAACAATCACTAAATTCTACAGCACTAAGTGCTGCATATGTTGCAAATGCAAATGGTGCAGATGCAGCATACTTCAACCCAGCAAATATGGTTTGGAATGAAAATGTAGATCAAATAGAGGGTGCTTTAACGTATATCTATCTACCTGCCGTTGAATTTGATGGTAGTTACACTAGCTCTACGGGAACGGCTTACCCCTCATCTATTGCAAGTGGTAAGTCCAAAGTTGAAAACTTCTATATGCCAAACTTTCACTATAGCTCAAAAGAAAAAGATGGTTTAAGATATGGTTTTTCTATGACATCACCTGCTGGACTTTCTAAACGTTGGGATAGTGCAATTCAAAAATCAAGTGCTGAAGAGTTTACACTTAAAACTGTTGAATTAAATCCAACAATTGCAAAAAGGATTAATAATAACCTTGCAATTGGTGCTGGATTGAGAATGATTTATAGTGAAGGAGTTGTAAAAAGTAGTGCAACTGCTGCTTCTAGGGACATGGAAGGAGATTCTATTGATTTTGGATGGAATGTAGCACTTTCATATAAACCTGAAGTTGACACAACACTATCTGCTACTTATAGATCAAAGATTGAATTAACTGAGGAAGGGAAAGCTACACTATCTACAGGTAGTACTCAACTTTTTACAAATATTGACACAAGTGTGATGGTACCAGTTCCAGCTGCATTAAATCTTGCAATAGCTAAAAAAATTGAAAATACAACATATGAGTTTGTATATGAAAAAACTTACTGGTCAGCCTATAATAATCTTGATTTTGAATATACTCAATCAATTGCACCATTAACAGCACCATTTGATGATCCAAAAGATAAACTATGGAAAGATACAAATACATACAAACTTGGTATAACACATCAATATTCAGATAATCTAAAACTTATGTTTGGATTTGCAATCGATGAAACACCTATCCCGGATAATACACTAGGATTTGAACTTCCAGGTAGCGATGGAAAAATCTACTCTTGCGGATTTGAGAAAAAACTTGATGAAAACAGATCATTTGGTATGGCATACTTATTTAGTGATAAAGAATCAAGAACAGTTAGTCAAACATATTCAGCAGGAACAGCTGCAATAGATGGTACATTTACTGAAGCAGCTGCTCACTTAGTAACAATTGGATATAAAGTTAAGTTCTAAAAATGATCGACTACAAATACAATAATTTTTATGAGATTCTAGAATCAAATGAAAAAAAATTTGCCAAGAAGCCAATCATTTTTCTTGGCAAAGAGAAAGTTACAAATGCCCAACTAAAACAAAAAGTTGACACTTTAGCAAACTACCTTGATGAACAAGGAGTTAAAAAGGGTGATAAAGTTGCCATTGTTTTAGGTAACTCTATTGAGTTTATAGTATCACTTTTTGCTATTACCAAACTTGGTGCTGTTGCAGTTCCAATTAATAACTTTCTAAAACATGAAGAGCTTGGATACATTATAGGAAACTGTGATGCCAAAATAGTTATCTCTTCAAAAGAGTACAAAGAGGAATTATCTTTAATAGCAAATATGAGTACTTCTATACTTTGGATAGATACACAAGATCTATCTACAAAGTTTAACTATAATGCATCTAATTCAGAAGCAAAAATTGATGATCTTGCAGTTATTATCTATACATCAGGTACCACAGGAAACCCTAAGGGTGCAATGTTAAGTTATAAAAATATCTTCTCAAATATAGATGGTGCAAATAAGGTATTTGGATTTACACAAAAAGATAGATTTATTGTATATCTTCCAATGTTCCACTCATTTACACTATCAATAATGGTACTTTTACCACTATTTAATGCATCAGCAATTGTGATTGTTACTTCAATATTCCCATTTGCAAATGTATTAAAAGAGACACTTCTAAAAAGAGTAACTGTATTCTTAGGGGTTCCAACAGTTTACAATGCTCTAATAAAAGCAAAAATTCCATGGTACTTTATGTGGTTTAATAAAATTAGAGCCTTCGTATCAGGTTCAGCTCCACTTTCTGAAAAAGTACTTAATGACTTCAAAGAAAAATTTCCAAGAGCTACACTACTTGAAGGATATGGACTAAGCGAATGTTCACCAGCAGTATCTATCAATACACTCCAAAAACAAAAAGCACTATCTGTTGGAATTCCACTTCCAAACTATGAGGTAAAAATAGTTGATGATGAGCTTGTAGAAGTTGCTATAGGTGAAGTGGGAGAAATTATTGTAAAAGGTGATTGTGTGATGCAAGGCTACCTTAACAATCAAGAAGCAAGTGATAGTACAATTAAAAATAATTGGCTTCTCACTGGTGACTTTGGAAAAGTTGATGAAGATGGATTTATATATATTGTTGATAGAAAAAAAGACCTTATCATCTCTAAAGGATTAAATATCTATCCAAGAGAGATTGAAGAGGTTATTATGCACTATGATGGTATTGAAGCATGTGCAGTTATTGGTGAAAAAGATGACAATCTTGATGAAAAAGTTGTAGCGTACATTGAACCAAAAGAAGATATTACTTTAGATGAAAAAGATATTAAAAAATATCTAAAAGAACATCTTGCAAATTTCAAACTACCAAAACATATCCATTTTATGGAAAAACTTCCAAGAAATGCTACTGGAAAGGTACTAAAAAGAGAGCTTAGATAATTTATTTAAGTTCTAATATTTTTAATTTTAATAATCCTTTGATATAATGAGATAAAATAATTTAAAACTATTAGGATTTACCTTGTCTAAACAAACAATTACATCATTACAAAAAGCAAAAAATAACCATAAACTTATAATGTTAACTGCTTACGATGCACTATTTGCAAAACTACTTGATCAAAATGTTGATATGATTTTAGTTGGTGATAGTT
>CAZWLA010000026.1:0-17560 GCA_964633845.1 uncultured Arcobacteraceae bacterium
TATACGAACTTCAAGATGGTATTTGTACTGAATGTAAAGAGACATTTACTATAGAGCAGATGGAAGCAGATCATATCACACCATGGCATGCAGGTGGTAAGACTACAGAGGAAAACTGTCAGATGTTATGTAAAGAGTGTAACAGAAGGAAATCAGGTAAATAATTGTAATTGAATATAGCATGAGGGAAACATTATCAAATTTTAAATATAATACACCATAAAATTGTAAGGTGATAAATGTTTTTTAAATCATTAAATGGTCAAGTTATTATAGGAATAGTACTTGGAGTATTGTTTGGTATATTTTTACCAACTGTTGCACTTGAACAGCAAGTAATAGGTAATGTATTTATTTCACTTCTAAAGATGATAGTTGTACCTCTTGTATTTGCATCTATTTTTATAGCAATAGCAGGTTTAGGTACATTAGAAGAGCTTAAGAAAATTGGATTTAAGACACTTGGATTATATATGCTTACTACTGCATTAGCAGTTTTATTAGCTATTGTTGCCATGAATATCTTTAATATTGGTGATGCTATAGAGACTACTGGTTTAGCCTTTGAGAAAGCTGCTGCAGTTAAAGATGTGACATTTTCTAGTATGATTCTTAGCTTCATCCCTACAAATGTATTTAATGCACTTACATCTGGTGCTATGATGCAGATTATTGTATTCTCTATTTTACTTTCTATTGCTTCTTTATATTTAAAAGATAGTGAAAAGTCACTACTATTAAACTTTTTTACAGCAATAAGCAATGCCATGCTAGAGATGGCAAAATGGGTGATTAAGCTTACTCCTATTGGTGTATTTTCTTTAATATCTTATATTGTAGCAAAGCAAGGTATAGGTACTATTTTAAATTTATGGGAATATGTAATATTGGTACTTGTTGTATTAATTATTCATGGTACTATATCCTTACCATTGGTACTTAAAATATTTGGAAAAATAAACCCTTATGAGTATTTAAATAAAGTCAAAGAGGTATCTTTGATGGCCTTCTCAACTGCGTCAAGTGCAGCTACATTACCTGTAAGTATAAAGGTATCACAAGAAAAAGGTGGTGTTAGTAAAGAAACGGCAGGGTTTGTATTACCTTTAGGTGCTACAGTATCTATGGATGGTACAGCTGCATATCTTACTATTGCTGTATTGTATATAGCAAATCTAGCAGGTGTACCATTAGGTATTGGTGAACAAATTATGCTTGGTATTACTGTAGTAGCATTAAGTGTAGGTGTTGCTGCCTTACCAAGTGCATCATTGGTTATGATGGTAGTTATCTTAAATCAAATTGGATTGCCAGTAGAATATATTGCAGTAATTGTAGCAGTAGATAGAATACTTGATATGGCTAGAACATCATTAAATGTTACGAGTGATATGGTAGTAACAAAGATTATAGACCAGAGTCAAAAAAAATAAAGAGCTAGTTTTATTTTAAGATTTAACAGTAGAGCATAAAGTATGAATAAAAACCTAATAATAAGAAACTCAACAGCAGAATTTTTAATATTTACAACTTCTAACGGACAAGATACTATAGAAGTAAAAGTTGAAGATGAAACGGTATGGTTAACTCAAAAGCTAATAGCTAAACTTTTTGATATAAATATAGCAACTGTAAATGAACACCTAAAAAATATATTTAAAACCCATGAATTAGAAGAAAATGCAGTTATTAGGAATTTCCTAATAACTGCTAGTGATGGTAAAAACTACAATACAAAACATTATAATTTAGAAGTAGTTATTTCACTAGGATATAAAATAAACTCAAATAAAGCTACTGAATTTAGAAGGTGGGCAACCCAAGTTTTAAAAACTTTTACTACTCGTGGATATGTACTTGATAATGAAAGATTAAAAAATGGTAGCTATCTAAATCCTCAATATTATAAAGACTTAATTCTTGAAATAAGAGATATTAGAGAAAGTGAAAGAAATTTTTACCAACAAATAACAGATATTTATGCAACTGCTTTAGATTATGATTTACAAGCTCCTACAACACAAGAGTTTTTTGCTACAGTACAAAATAAACTTCATTGGGCTATACATGGTCATACAGCTTCTGAGCTTATAATCAAAAGAGCAAATCACAAAAAAGAATATATGGGACTCACAAATTGGAAAAAAGCACCAAATGGAAAAATATTAAAATCTGATGTAGTTATAGCTAAAAACTATCTAGCACAAAATGAGGTAAAATCATTAAATAGAATTGTAACTATGTATTTAGATTTTGCAGAAGATCAAGCAGAAAGACAAATTCCTATGACTATGAAAGATTGGAGTCAAAAACTAAATGCTTTTTTACAATTTAATGAACGAGATATTTTACAAAATGCTGGAAAAGTTACAGCACAAATTGCAAAAGCGTTTGCTATAAGTGAATTTGAAAAATATAAAGTAATTCAAGATAAATCATATAAGAGTGATTTTGATATATTGATGGATGAGATAGATAAAAATAAAAAGGGAAATAGATGAAATTTAATAAAATATTTTTAATACTTATAATGATATTTAGTATTACACAATTAAATGCTGCAAAAAGGGTAAAATGGAAATTAGCAATGAGTTGGCCAAGTACACTAACCCCACTTGCATCTCCTCCTATTCAAATTGCTAAGATAGTAAAAGAGATGTCTGGTGGAAAATTTATAATTCAAGTACATGGAAAAGAGAAGCATAAAGCTGCTCTTGGAATTTTAGATATGGTTAAAAATAAACAATATGACATGGGTCATAGTAGTTCATACTTTTGGAAAGGTAAAGATATAAATACTATCTGGTTTACAACTGTTCCATTTGGTATGACTACAAAAGAGCAATATGCTTGGTTCTATCATGGTGATGGTATGAAATATATGGACAAAGTATATGATAGATTTAAAGTACATAGTTTTCCTGGTGGAAATACAGGCTCTCAGATGGGTGGATGGTTTAGAAAAGAGATCAAAACTATAGATGACCTACAAGGTCTTAAGATGAGGATTCCTGGACTTGCAGGTGAGGTTATGTCTAAGCTTGGTGTTACAGTTACTAATATACCTGCAGGTGAACTATATACATCTCTTGATCGTGGTACGATTGATGCACTAGAGTGGGTAGGCCCTGCTATGGATATTAAAATGGGCTTTCATAAAGTAGCACCATATTACTACACAGGATGGCATGAACCAGCAGCAGAGATGCAATTTATTATCAATAAAAGAGCATTTAAAAGACTACCCAAAGAGTATAAAGCTATTTTAATTACAGCTATGAAAGCAGTGACATCTGATATGTATCATGAGAATTTTGCACAATCAGCACAAGCTTGGCATACTATGAAAAAAGAATATCCAAATATCAAAGTAAAGTCATTTCCAGCACCAGTAGTAAAAGAGTTTAAAAAAGCTACCAATGAGGTGATGAGTGAGTATGCTTCAAAAAATAAATTATTTAAAGAGATTTGGGAAAATCAAAAAGAGTTTATGAAAAAAGCTAGGTCTTGGTCATATATTGAAGAGTATGGATATATACAAACTTCAAAAGAGGCACAATAGTTGTTTCAAAGACTACAAAAGTATTTAGGAAATATTACAGCAGTACTTATGCTGCTTATGATGTTAAATGTTTTTATAGATGTAATCCTTAGATATTTTTTTAATACAAGTAGTATTGCTATGCAAGAGATGGAGTGGCATTTGTTTTCAGTGATGTTTTTACTAGGGATTTCATATGCATTAAATGATGAGTCTCATGTGAGGGTTGATTTTATATATGATAATTTAAATGATAGAAAAAAAGCACTAATCAATATATTTGGTACAATATTTATGCTAATACCATTTGCTGTATTAATTATATATGGTTCTTACGAATTTGTATATGATGCATATGAATATGATGAGATTAGTGGTGATCCAGGTGGGCTTACACATAGATGGATTATAAAATTTATGATACCTCTTTCTTTTACTATTTTAATTATTTCAAGTATTGCTTATATAATAAAAAATATAAATTTATTTAAGGCTACTAAATGATAGGTATCTATATGTTTGCTGCTGCATTAGTTTTACTTGCAGTTGGTTATCCTGTAGCATTTTCTTTTGCAGCTGTATCAATTTTGTTTGGGGGAATTGCTACTTATTATGAGATAGTTGTAGATGGCTTCACTTTTGCATTTTTTGCTGAAGAATTTTTAGCAATGTTTTCAATGATGCCATTTAGAATATATGAAATAATGACCAATAAGATTTTATTAGCAGTACCATTATTTATCTTTATGGGTATTGTTTTGCAAAAATCACATCTAGCTGAACGCTTGCTAGAAGCTATGGGTACATTATTTGGTAGGATACCTGGTGGTGTTGCAGTTAGTACAGTGATTGTTGGTACTATGCTTGCCGCCTCAACAGGAGTAGTTGGTGCTAGTGTTGTAGCAATGGGTGTAATTAGCTTACCAGTGATGCTAAAATATGGATATAATAAACCCCTTGCTTGTGGTACGATATGTGCTTCTGGTACTCTAGGTCAGATTATACCACCATCTATAATATTAATTATACTAGCAGATGTATTTTCACTTCCAGTCGGTGATCTTTTTAAAGCAGCTGTAATACCATCAGTGATATTAGTTGGTGGATATATTTTATATATTTTAATTGCAGCTAAATTAAATCCAACTATTGCACCAGCTATGCCATATGATGATACAAATACTAATGCTCAAAAAATATCAACAGCACTAAAAGCAATTATGCCACCTATGACACTTATTATTATAGTACTAGGTTCTATTTTTACAGGTATTGCTACACCTACTGAATCTGCATCCATTGGGGCTATTGGATCTTTACTTTTAGCATTACTTTATAAAGAGTATAGTTTTGATTTAATGATCCAAAGTGCTAAAGAGACTGTCAAGATCACATCTATGGTATTTGCAATATTGATTGGTGCTACAGCATTTTCACTAGTATTTGTTTATACAGGTGCAGATATGATTGTAGAAGAGTTTATGTTAGGATTACCAGGGGAAAAATGGGGTTTTATAATTCTTTCAATGTTGATTATATTAATTCTTGGATTTTTTATAGACTTTATTGAGATATCATATATTGTTGTTCCTATTTTACTTCCAATATCAGAAGTTATAGGTATTGATCCTATTTGGTTTGCTATATTAATTGCTATGAATCTTCAGACATCATTTTTAACTCCACCATTTGGATTTGCTTTATTCTATTTAAAAGGTGTAGCTAAAAATATTAAAACTACAGATATTTATAAGGGTGTGATACCTTTTATATTGATACAAATAGCAGTGCTAATCACTTTGCTTATATTCCCACAATTTTATGGATTTTAAATGACAGATAATAAAAAACAAAATTTAATTAGACACTTTGAGATACTGAAAACACTTGGATTTGATTATCATGAGGATATTGATCTTCATTTAGTAACACAAAGTGAAGAAAATCTGTCATTACCAAAGAATATAGATGATCTACAAGAGATAGTTAATAATTGTAGTTTATGTGAGTTAGGTAAATATTCCAAAGATAGATTTTTTTCTTATGGTAATAATAAAGCTAAATTAATGTTTATTGGAGACTTCCCAAATACAGATAATTTCAATCCATTTTCTGGTCAATCTGGTAAAATGTTAAGTAATATATGTAATAATGTTTTAAATCTAAAAGAGGATGAAATATATTATACAAATATATTAAAGTGCAAGCTTCCAGTATCTAAAGAGATACATAAAGATATTGTAAATTGCTGTACAGATTATTTAATGCAACAAATTAAGATTGTTAATCCACAAGTATTAGTTGTATTTGATAATACTACATCAAAATTATTAAGTACAAATGAGATATTATCTGAAGAGATAACTATAGTAAATACATATAGCCCTAGTTTTTTATTACGTAATCCTTCATGTAAAAAACAAGCTTTGGATGATTTTTCTAAAATAAAAATTATATTAGATAAAGGGATAAATTGAAACTATTATTAAATATATTTTTTATAAGCATAATATTTATAGGATGTTCAAAACAAAATACGATAACACAGCCATATACGCATGTTGTTTCAAAAAAAGAGAATAAAGTAGTTTTATCTAAATCTAAAAATAAATTTAATACTTTAAAGAAATCAAGTTCTATATTGGAAGTTTTTAAAGATAAGAAAAAAATTATTATATTATATTCCTCAAATCAAATAGGTCATTATGCAATTGAGGCTACTAATACATCTATGGTATATATGTTGAATTCTAATATTGATTTTGAAGTTAAAACTATAGATATAGAAGATTATTCTTGGGAGAGTTTAAAAGAAGGCTTTGCAACTGCACAAGAGATGGGAGGGGTAAATATAATTGCACTTCTTACAAATGAGAGTTATGATGATTTAATAGATGTAGATAATATAGACAGATTTAATATATATCTACCGTTAATTCATAAAAATAATGTAAGTAAATTCAAAAAAAATATTATTTTTGGTGGTGTAGACTATGATGCACAATTAAAAAAATTACTTATATATTCAAATTCTAAAGATACAGAGCTATTTGATAATTCTTCTTTTGGAATAGCAATACATAAAAAATTAGATATGATAGATCAATCATTATTATATTCTAAATCTATAGATAATTTTAGTGCAGATTATGCCAATACATTAAGAGATAGTAGATCAAAATTAGATAAATCAACATTATTTTTAAATACACCTATAGTAAAAAGTTCAATTTTACTATCACAATTAAGAGCAAATGATATTAAGCCATATAGAATATTGTCTACACAGATTAATTATACACCACTTATTTTATCTTTAACTCAAGCTGATGATAGAAAGGATTTAATAATTGCTAGTTCTATTGATGATATTTATGATAGTTTAGCAGAACGTGTAACAATTTTAAATAGTGATATTAGATATGACTGGTTAAATTATTCTACCTTAATTGGTATAGATTATTTTGTAAATGAGAGTCAAAATAAACTAAATATAGTCGTTGAAAACCAAGTTCAATATGATATTAAGCTTTATAAAGCTAAATATCATTCATTTAAACTAATTCAATAGTTTATATAGTTTTTATTGCACAAAATATTGTGCAATAGGTTCTTTTGTATCAAATTTAGTATCACTAAAATCTTCTCCATCTATATTGACAGTATATTCTTGATCCTTATTAGTTTTACCGTAAGTGATAATAATTTTAGCTGCAAGTTGTTTGTCTTCTATATTTGCATTTGATTCAATTAAACAAAATGGACCAGTAGTATCTGTAATTCTAAGAGCTATATACTTATCACTTTTTGTAGATTCTAACTTATCATTATCTTCTTTGTGACGACCAACAATAAGTTTTGCACCATTAGGAAGCCTTAAATGTCTACCTGCTTTTAGAGTATCTATATCATCAATTTTCATTGTATCGTTTTTGACAAACTCTGAGAGTCTATTTGAAAATTGAATATCAGTTAGTAAACACCCTCCACCAGGTGATTCAAAATCCTTAAGTCCAATCTTCTTAGCAAGTTCTAATTGTCTTTCTCGACTACGACCAGTAATATCCATTAGTTGATCTCTATTTACCCATCCCTCTCGTTCAGGTTTAGTTGCTGGAAGTAATTTTGCACATAATGGTCTAAGTATTAGATCTTCATGATCATCACTTAAGCTTGCTACTTGTTCCATAGCTTCTTTTCGTTGAGACATAGGTCTTTGACCTACAACTTCACCACTTATCATAAAGGATGCATTATACTTTTTAAGAAGTGCACCTGTATATCTAAACATGAATCCATGACAATCAATACAAGGATTAAAATTTTTACCATATCCATATTTTGGATCAAATAATACTTCATCTAAAAACTCTTGTCTAAGATCTAAAATCTCTAGCTTTGCTCCTATCTGATCACACATATTTTGCATATGATCTCTTCTATCATTTGTACTTCCAAAACCTGTGTTTACATTTATTGCAGTTACCTCAATACCCTGATCTACAATTAATTTCATAGCTAGAACTGAATCTAGACCTCCACTAAATAATGCTAATGCTTTCAAAATAACTCCTTTGGATTTATATATTTACTATTTTTTGTTGCTTGGAAGACAAGTGTCACATTGACTCTCCCTAGTACTGAACCTTTTTTAACCCACTTACCTTTACGTATAGTTGGTGCTATTTTATCTAAGTGTGAATAGATTGTATGTAGATTATTTTTATGTTGTACAATTACTACATTATCTAAAAGTTGTGAATCTTTTTTAGAATATACAACTTTACCACTTAAAATACTTAATACTTTTGCATTTGAGTTTTTTGTCTTTAGGGTAATTGAATCATTGAAAAACTTGATTTTATAAACTTTATCATATGAGTTTCCAAATTTTTTTATTATCTTATATTGTTTAAGTGGAGCAATTGTCTTGCGTCCTCTATATTTTGTAGTACGTATGCCAGATGATGATGAACCTATACTTCTTACATTCATTTTAATATCTTTATTGAAGTTTTTAACAGTTTGTATAGATGTGTCTTTTTTATTACTTTTCTTTTTTGTGATTTTTTGTGATTTTTGTTGTTTCTTTTTTAATTTTGCTAACCATTTTTTTCTAGATTCTTTTGCTTTTTTTATCTCATCTTTTTTTATAATATTTAGCTTTCCAAGTAGATTTGTAAGATCTCTTTGCTTTGTAGCAATTTTTTTTAATTCCTTTTGGTATAGCTTATGTTTAATTTTTAGTTTACTAATAGTTTTGTTATGCTTTTTTGTTAACTGTGATAGTTTTACTTTATTTTTTTGATCTTTTTTGATAAATTTGTTTAGTTTTGAAATTAGGTTTTGATTAGATTTTTGATTTTCTAATAATTGATTATATTGTGTATCTAATTCTTTTAATTGAAGTTTACTGTCTTGTGATAGAAGCCTATATATATTTGAATTAACAATTTGTTCAATTGAACTTTTTGATGCTAATTCAATAGCTATTGATGATGAATAATTGTTTATTAGAGTATCTATAATATTATTTTGAACTTTTTCTTTTAAATCCAA
Source organism: uncultured Arcobacteraceae bacterium (assembly GCA_964633845.1). Taxonomy (GTDB): domain Bacteria; phylum Campylobacterota; class Campylobacteria; order Campylobacterales; family Arcobacteraceae; genus JADHTT01. The sequence goes on from CAZWLA010000026.1 coordinate 9,101, forward strand.
AATATTACCAGACTTTACTTGTAGTGTTTTTAACTTTTTTTTAGATTGTTTGAGTTTTTTTTGCTCAGTAGTTATTTTTTTTTCAAGTTTTATAATTTTATTTTCTAAATTAGATAAGTTAGTATTTGCACTATTTATTTGTTTTGCAAGTTTTTTTATTTCAAGTTTTGTTTTGGTTTTTTGTTTAGATTTATTTTTTAATATTTTTTTATTTGTATTAATCTTTTTATCAACAGATGAACTAGCATTAGCACTAAAGCTAAGAAGAATTAATATTAATAAAATAGATCTAATCATTGAATTTATGTCTAAATAGCACTAAAAGAACAGTTGTAATTGATATGATAAATGCTAATGCTATAATTTGTAAAAAATCTAAATCAAATCTAACAATTATAGCAAACTTGAAGTTATTTAATATATAGTATGTAAGTGCTACGACTACTGCTGATGAAAAAATAGCACTTAATATTGCAATATTTATAATTGGCTTTGCACAATATAGTATCGAAGCTCCATGAAGTCTCATAATTGATATTTTTTCATTATGTTCATATACCCATATTTTAATATGTTTTGATAAAATCAATAAACCAAATAATACTATAATAGCAAATAGGATATTTATGATATTTTCACTATTTGTAATTATTGAATATACTTGATTATGATCTTTTGAAAAAGTTTCCACTTTAGTAATAGATGGTATTTCTTGTAGTTGTTTTGTAATACTATTTAAACGAAACGTAGTTGGAAAATTATTTAAATATATTTTATAAAAATATGGTAACTTTTGATTTAATAGCTCTATGGATCTTGGTGATAATTTATCTTTTAGTTTAGAAATTAGTTTATTATTGTTTAATTGTTCTAGGGTTTTAATATTTATATCTTGATTCTCTAGCTGAGACTTAAGAAGTTCACTACTAGATACTACAACTATTGAATAGTCACTAGCAATAGTATTTTTGTATGTTGTGACTGCTTTGTCAAGAGCAATATATATTGAATATGATAGCAGTATAGCTATCAATGGTATACTAAATGAAAAAAATCTATTAAAAGCTTTCATATATTTTCCCATTTTCTAAAGATAGTTGTCTAAAATGAATACCAAAATTTTTTGGTACTCTATGTGTAACAACTATTACAGTGATACCAAGTTGCTCATTTGCACCTTTTAAAAGATTCCAAACTACATTGGCTGAAAATTGATCAAGGTTACCTGTAGGTTCATCTGCAAGTATTATACTTGGATTGTGTGCAAGTGCACGTGCCACTGAAACTCTTTGTTGTTCTCCACCACTTAATTGGTCTGGATATGATCCTTTTGCGTGTGTTAGCTTTACATGAGCTAGTAGCTTATTAGCTTGATCTTTACAAATAGAATCAGAATATCCATTGATTCTCAAAGGTAGCATTATGTTTTCTTCAATTGTATATTCTTTGATAAGCTTATAATCTTGAAATACAATTCCAATGTCTTTTCTTAAAACTCGTAGCTCTTTAGATGATAGTTTATTGATATTATGTCCATCTACTATTAGTTCACCAGATTTTGGTAAAATATTTGCATAGAGTGATTTTAGTAGTGTAGATTTACCGCTACCACTAGCACCACTAATAAATACAAAGTCTTTTTCATTTATTACAAAGTTTCCATCATCAATAATTGATCTTTGATTATCATATGTAAGCTCTAGGTGGTTTGCACTTATTATCATATCTATTTTTCAAGTCCTAGCATATTGATAATTTTTTGATGAGCTTTATAGTTTGACGTTGTTGGTATTGGTGCACCTTGGAAGTAGGATACTTTATTGTTCTCTATAAGAAGATATTTGGTCACAGGAGCATTAAAGCTACCAAATGTAAGTGCAATAAGACCAGAGTTAGTATTTTCTTTGATAGTTAAAATATCCTCAAAATGTACAAAAAAATCATCTTGAATTTGTGATTTTCTATCGATATTTTGTTGAATCTTTTTAAAATCTATAGTTCCATTAAAACTAAAGTCAAAATCTAGATTTTTTCCTTCGCTTAACTCTTTGGCTACAAGAGTAAGGTCATATATATTTTTACCTTGCTTTTTCCATCGATCTTCATATTTACTACTTACATCTAGCTCTTGGTTTTTTTGAATCTCTACATTTGGATAGTGACTAAGTAGTTCACTACAAAACTCATAGTAGTTTTCACTATCAGTTCGAAGCTCAAGTGATCCATCCACTTTAAGTACCCTTAATGCCTCTTTTATAAATTTATGACTATAGATTCTTCTATGTGGTTTTTTATCCCAAGGTACAGGAAAATGTACAAAAATTTTACCTACAGAATTTGATTTTAAAAATTCCATAAAAAGTCTTGCATCATAGTTTACAGCCAGTACATTATCAATATTTTGTAATTTTGCTTGCTTTAGCATCTGTTCAATTGATGGTGTATGAATTTCTAGACCAATAAGTTGTATATCTGGATTTTGTTTAGCTTGATGTAGTATATGTCTACCACTTCCAAATCCTATCTCTACCCAAATCTCTTTGTCAGTCTTAAATTCATTTACAAAATAGTTAATATCTTTTAGATATTCTTTTTTTGGAGCCACTTTTTTATCATTATGATTAATATTTGAAAAAAGAACTTCAGAGTTTGTTATTTTTGCATAAGTATTAATGGCTTCTTTAACTATACTAATTGGTGTAACCCTTGTAGGCTTATCAAACTTAATAAGTGTTCCATCTGTTTTTACTTTTTTAGTAAGTAAAAAATCTTTTTCTTTATTTGTAATATAGATTTTTGTATCACCATTGTATATAGAGTGAGCTTCAAAATTAAACTCTACACCATCAAGTTTTGATGGCGTAGTAAGATTATTACTATTATTTGGTATTAAAATATGCGGCATATATTATTTTTCTTGATTAACAACTGGTAGTGTAATAGATGTAGCTGGAGTTAGTTTTGAAACTAGTCCATTTTCATCTACTGATTGTAGTTGGTACTCATATGTTATACCTCGTACTATATCATTATCTTCAAATCTTAAGCCTTGTATATTTGGTATAACAGTTTGTTTTTTACTAAAGTATCCCTCTTGCACAGTTTTTATGATATTATATGATACTGCTCTTTTGTCAGCACCAACTACCCAATTTAAAATTGCTTTATTTCCTTCTATTAAAGCAAGTATTACTATTGGTTTATCAGGTTTAGATAGGGTCATACCCATAACAGATGCAATATCTTTTGAGCTTTCTAAATTATCTTTATCAATTGTAGTAACTTTATAAAATTGAACTTTTCCATCTTCATTTACTATCTCTGTATAGATATTGTTTTTTACGTCAATGTGGGCCACTTCCTTAAAAAACTTATCAGTACTAGCTAATCCTCTATATATTTTGTAAGATTTTATATCAGCAGTAGGTGATGCTTCCCATGTAAGCTCTATTTTTCGAGGCAGGTCTTTTGTAGCATTTAAACTTTGAATGCTAAGTGGTAATGGTTTTGTCTTAGCCTGCACTATCTTACTTGAAGATGAATCAAGACCATCAAAAGTAGTTGCAATCACTTTATATAAGTATACTTCATTGTCACCTAAATTAGTATCAATATACTCAGCATTTAATCTACCTTTTATAGTTTTTATATTTTTCCATTTTGGAGATTGAAGAGTTGATCTTTGAATTTTATATGATTTTACAGCACTGTTTGTATGTGGTCTCCATATGATTTTGATCTGTCTTGGTAGATCTGAAATAGCAGCTATAAAACTAACCGATTCAAATGTAGGTAAAGTTTGAGCCATATGAGTTTTGCTAGGGATTGATTCTTGACCATTTGATCCAATAGATGCTATTGCATATAGATATTTTGTATTTGGTGCAAGGTCGATATCTACATAGTGTGATGTATACCTAGTATCAAGAGTTTTAATTCTCTTTAATTTTTGCCCATCTATTTGCATATTTGCTCTATAGATATGGTATCCCTTTGACCTGTCATCTTCAACACCACTCCATTCTAAAGCAATAGTAGTCATGTCTGATAAGTGCTTAATAGAGTTACCATTAACAGATTCAAGTGTTTCATCAATTTTTGGTTTTGTTGGGGTACTTAAGTTCTGTTGGTCACATCCACTAATTAGTAAAACTAAAGATACTGTCAATATAGCGTTGATTAATCTTTTCAAGATCTTCTCCTTGGGTGAAGTTTGTATTATAAAACTCTTTATATTCATTTGATAGTTCTGCTTTAAATAACATCTTTTTACCTGATACTGGATGTATTAGGTATAGATGATATGCATGCAGATAAATTCTACTTATGTTATCTAATTTGCCTTTAAAATCATATAATATATCGCCTACTATATGACGATTTATAAAATTCAGATGAGCTCTGATTTGGTGGGTTCTACCTGTAAATAGTTTGGCTAAAATAAGCTCATATTTACCATCATCACTCTGACTAACTTTTCCAAATGCTGTTTTGGCTTCTTTGCCATCTAGTCTAACTGATATTTTGATACGATTATTTACATTTCGTCCGAGTGGTTGATCTACAATAGTATGATCTTTAAGTGGCATATCTATAATTGCAAGATAGTATCTACCCATAGATTTATCTTGTAATTGTTTTGATAGCTTTACATGTGCTTCATTTGTCTTAGCAATTACCATTGCCCCACTTGTACCCTTGTCAAGTCTATGTACAATGCCATGTCGCTCTTCGCCGCTAATTGTTGAGAGAGATATCCCCTTGTACTTTAACCAATCTACAAGGGTTGGCTCACTTACACTTGGTGCGTCATGCACAATAAGATCAATTGGTTTATTGATTACTAATATATGGTCATCTTCATAAATTATTTGAATATTAAACTTATCATCATCTAGAAAGTCTATATTGCTTAATTGCTTTGGTTCTATAGGTGCTGGAAGATATAACTCTATTGTTTGAGATAGTTTTAATTTAAGTCCATTTTTAGTGATAGTTTTATTATCAATCTTTACAAAACCTTTTTTTATAAGTTGGATTGTTTGATTTCTAGTTTGATTAATCATCTCACTTAAGAATAGGTCTAGCCTTTTGCCATCGTAATTTTCATCTACAATAAAATTTTTAGTCATATTTGGCTACCCTTGTATATTAAGTTTTTATAGGACATCAATGCAATTATTAGATAAGAGAATACTATCACATTTTGATTATGTGTCACTATTTTTAGTACTACCACTTATATTTTTATCGCACCATTTGATGCTTGAAGCTAATGAAATACTAGCACAAAAACAATTAATATATTTTGGTATTAGTTTTATTGTGTTTGTTGTAGTATTTTTATTGCCTATTAGAAAATTTTTAATTATGATACCAATCTTATATTGGATAGGTATATTACTTCTTTTAGCTGTAGAATTTTTTGGGGTCACAAAGCTTGGAGCTACAAGATGGCTCGAGATTCCATTTATACATATGACCATACAGCCATCAGAGCTTTTTAAACCTATCTTTATACTTATGATGGGTTGGCTTATATATAAAGACCCAGCATCAAAAAATGGCTATGATATAGCACAATTTATATATATTTCATTTTATATTATTTTACCATTTATCTTAATTGCAAAAGAGCCAGATTTAGGTACTGCACTTGTATTACTTCTTGTGGGATATGGTATTTTATTTATCATGGGTGTAAATTGGCGTATATGGACAGCTATTTTAGTATTATTAGCACTCTCTTCACCGGCGGTGTATACATATGCTATTAAGGATTATCAGAAAAAAAGAATTGCAGATTTTATATCAAAAGAGCCTAGCTATCATGTGCAGCAATCTATTATAGCAATAGGAGCAGGTGGTCTTACTGGTCAAAAAAAGGAAAATGCAACCCAAACAAAGCTCAAGTTTTTACCTATTGCTACAAGTGATTTTATATTTGCATTTTTAGTTGAAAGATATGGATTTATTGGTGCCATTGGACTTATATTATTATATCTATTTTTAATACTACACCTTTTCTCCATTAACCATTTTTTTAAAGGTGATCTTGTACTTCAAGTCTTTGCAGCTGGTATAGCATTATTAATCTTTCTGGATATGGCAATTAATATATTGATGGTAATAGGATTTGCACCAGTAGTTGGTTTGCCTTTACCTATGTTTTCTTATGGTGGAAGCTCCTTTATTAATTTTATGGTCCTTTTTGCAATATTACAAAACCTTATTACATTTAGATTTAAACATGGATATGATTTTGAACGAAGACTATAGAAAACCATTTAAATTTTTTTGGATAACTTTACTCTTTAAGCAAAATCATTATCATAAGTTTGGAGTATTGTTACATACTTTAAAAGTTGTTTATGCTGTGATACAAGCAAAAGACTATAGATTTTTAGCTGCAGCTTTTTTGCACGATATTGGAAAACCATTTGTAGCATATCAAAGACCACAAGATAAAGTGCAAGGTATTTATAAATTTACTGCTCATGAAGAGAAAAGTTATGAGATTATCAAAAAATGGCCATTTATAAGCAATTGGACGAAACAAATTGTACGATATCATTTTGTTATTATTGATATGAAAAGAAATCCATTATTAGAGGAAACATGGAGCAAGTTTGATACAAAGTTTCAAGAAGATTTACAAATATTTCTAAAATATGATAATTTTGGGAAAATTTAAAGAAAAATAGTGTATAAATCGATAATTAAAATTTATAATAGATAGGAATTGGAATGTCATTATTAATAACTGATGAATGTATAGCTTGTGATGCGTGTAGAGAAGAGTGTCCAAATGAGGCGATAGAAGAGGGTGATCCAATATATATTATTGAACCTGATCTATGTACAGAATGTGTAGGAAGCTATGATGAACCACAATGTATTGAGGTTTGTCCGGTTGATTGTATTATCGTAGATAAAAATAATCAAGAAACAATGCAGGAGTTACAAATTAAATTTGAACAACTGGAAAACGAAGAGTATTAAAAGGTATCTTTAAATGGCAAAAATAACTACAATCATTGATATTGGGTCAAACTCAATGAGAATGGTTGTATTTAAAAAGTCAAGCCGTTTTGGATTTCATCTAATAAATGAAACAAAATCAAAAGTAAAAATATCTGAAGGTTGCTATGAAAACAATGGCAATCTTCAAGAGATACCACTTCAAAGAGCTTACAATGCTCTAAAATCATTTCTGCAAATTGCTAAAAATTTAAAATCAAGAAAAATACTTTGTGTTGCTACTTCTGCTCTACGAGATGCTCCAAATGGTAAAGATTTTGTTAAAAAAGTCTCAAAAGAACTTGGACTTAATATTAAAGTAATTGATGGTAGCAAAGAAGCTTACTATGGTGGAGTTGCTGCACTTAATATGCTTCCTCAAAAAAGCTTTGTCACAGTTGATATTGGTGGTGGATCTACAGAGTTTGCATTTGTCAATGAAAAGAAAATAGAAGAGACAAAATCACTTAAAATAGGTACAGTTCGTATGCAAGAATTGTATTTTAAAAAAGGTGACTTTGGTGGTGCTAAAGAATATATTTTAGATCAATTAAAACTTTTACCAAATTCAAATCAAATTTCAGTTGTGGGTCTTGGTGGATCTGCTAGAGCCTTAAGTAGAATGATATTAGCACGCACTAACTATCCACTTAATGTACTTCATGGATTTACTTATGATGTATCTAAAAATACAAAACTTTTTGAAAATATTGTAGATGCGTGTGATAATCAAGAGTTAAAAAAACTTGGGGTTAGAAAAGATAGATATGACACTATTAAAGAGGGTACATTTATCTTCAAAACTATTTTAGAATATTTTGAAGCTAAAGAGGTGATTACAAGTGGAGTAGGGGTACGGGAGGGTGTATATCTTACAGATCTTTTACGAGCACAAAATCATAAATTTCCAGCAAATTTTAATGTATCTGTAAGATCACTATTAGATAGATTTGCAAGTGATGATAAGCAAACTGCATACTTTGGAAATAATGCAGCTAAAATATTTGATACTTTAAAACCATTACATAATCTTGATCCATACTACAAAAAGATACTAATTACTGCTTCAAAATTACATCAAATTGGATTATCACTTAACTTTTATAAAAACAGTGAGCATGCAAGTACATTTATTTTAAATGGACTTAACTATGGATTTTCACATGAAAGTAGAGTTCTTGTAGCTACTATCATTAAATTCTCTAAAAAATCTTTACCAAAACAAAAAGACTTAGAGGAGTATGAACAATTATTACCAACACTAGCTACTGTTCAATGGCTATCTTGTATGCTTTCTTTAAACCTAGCACTTAATAATGAATTTTCTAGAATTAATTTTGAGTATGATTTGGATATTAAAGATGAGGTATTAAGTATTAGGTCTAATGAAGATCTGTATATAGTAAAGCGTGCAGTAGGTAAAATAGAAACTCCAGATGA
>CAZWLA010000027.1:0-14427 GCA_964633845.1 uncultured Arcobacteraceae bacterium
AATGAGTCCAGTAGTTCTATCACGATATGAAAATGGTAATTTATTTGTAATAAAGTAAAAGTTTACGACTTAATTGCTTTCCTATATTGTCCTGGAGACAAGTACTTACCTTTAGGCTTTTCATTTTCTTTTATGATAGTTGTCATTTTAGGTTGATACCTAGCATGAGTTTTTTTAGCATTATGTTCTATACTACCTATTAATCCATCTTTTAGATTTCCTAATATATTTAATACTGTATCAATATTTTCATCTTTAATATTTAAAACGATTTTACCCATTTTTTATATCTCCCATATTCTATTGGATCAAGTTAGACTATTATAGCATATAAAAGCTATTGAATCAGTGTTAAAATAAGGCTTTATGGAATTGTATTGAATGGTTATATGGTGGACCAGATGGGAATTGAACCCATGTCCTAAAATAGTCTAATATTAACTTCTACATGTTTAGCAAAGTTGTAAAAATTCACCTAACTACAGCACAACTTCCAAAAAGCAGTAGATAAGCTAAGATCAGGAATGTCTCTTACGAAGAAGATCAAACTTCATAGGATAAGCTATTAGACTATGACTCTCTAAAAACACACACAATAGCAATGCGTGAACGAAAGCTCCTTATAAGTTAAACTTACGCTATTTTTGCGTAAGCAGGAGAATAATTATTATTATTTGCGTCTAAAAAATTTGAGCTTTTTGAACACGGCTCAAGCGTACATGCTATTAATACCGAACTACTCCAGTCGAAACCAAGTCTAGCCCAATATAAAATAAGAAATGAATTTTATCAAAATAGAGTAGGGTTGTCAATAGTAAAATAGTTTAAGTTGTCAATAGGGGATTAAGTATATACATATAGTTTTTTATAAATCCACATAAAACTTGACAAATATGGTAATAATCCACTATAATCCACAAATATACACAAAAGGAATTTATGTGGATAAATTGGATTTAATCAAGGAAACACTTCATAAGCGTGGAGTTAGTCAGACAAAACTAGCAGAATTACTCGGTGTTAACCTTACAACTGTTAATAATTGGTTTAGAAGAGGCTCTATCCCTCAAAAGTATATAGAGAATATAAGTATGCTCTTTAACCTAAATATAGTATCAAATATAGATAATAATGGATCTATAAGCGAGAATATAACGACAGATATAGTATTTACTACTGGATCCTTACAAATATCTCATATGGATGAGAGTAGAAAAGAGTGCTTTATAATAGATAGAAGTGTAATAGGGGTAAATAACTTAGACAATATCCGGTTTAATAGTTATCAATCCACAGCAAAATATGTGGATATTATGAATATATATGTGGATAAATATTGTGGAGATGGAATTTATTATATAAACTATCCTCATGGTTTAATTCCTAAAAGCATAAGATATAATTTAAATAATAACACTTATACAGTAATTGATCTGTATAACAATTATAAAATGGATATATTAAATTTAAGTGAAAAAATAGCCGGAAAGGTTATAGCTAGAATAGAAATATTTTAGAGTTATTGTTAATTATGAGGCTATATATGCCCCATAATTTTATCAAGTGTATATTGCATATCTTCATCTAGATCCATTTTATCCATTATCCAGTTAATATAACCCATATCTTTATTACATACCTCTTCTATATTTTCACCTTTATATTTACCAAAATTAAATTTTTCAATAATTACAGGTGTTTTTGTAAGCTCATGAAGTTGAAGCATTGGGTTTACATTAGGAAAACTCTCTTTTGCTTTGGTAACTAGTTTAGATAAAAATAGTTTCATCACAAGTACATCACCTATAGCATCGTGTGCTTTAATTACTATATCATATTTTTGAGCCTCTGCTTCTTCTAGTTTATATAATTCTTGTGAATATCTATAGTATTGTAGTCTATGGTAAGCAGAATCTTTAAAAAGATGCTTTGCACACCTTAGTGTATCTATTGTCTTTGTTTGATTTGAAAAGCCCTCTTTTTCAAGCATCCCTAAATCAAATGGTAAATTATGTGCTATTAGATAGTTGTCTTGATTATTTAACTCTTGTAGTTTTGTATAAAACTTACTTTGAATAAATGGAGCCTTGCCATCTATTTTATCTGGTGTAATACCATGTACTTCCATAGCCTCCACAGGAATCTCTATATCTGTGCCACATAGCTCATCAAATTTTTCTACATTACCCTTATTATCAACTATCATTGCTCCTACTTGGATGATTCTATCACTTTCACCTACACCTGTAGTTTCTGTATCAAATAGTATATATTTTGCCATTAGATGATCCTTTTATTTGTTGTAAAATATTTTTGGATATAATACAAAAAAATAGATAAATACTAGGATATATAATAATATGGTACAAACGATAGGTTTAAAAAAAGCATTTGGTGCAAGAGTATTATTTCAAGATATAAATTTAAAACTTGATACAGGTAAAAGATATGGTCTTATTGGTGCAAATGGTGCTGGTAAATCAACATTTTTAAAGATGCTAACTGGTGAAGAGGATATTACTGAAGGTGAAGTTCAATTTGCAGGTGGTAAAAAAGTTGGTACACTAAGTCAAAATCAATTTGCATTTGAAGAGTATTCGTTATTTGATACAGTTCTTATGGGAAATAAAAGACTTTATGATGCAATTAAAGAGAAAGAAGCTCTTTATATGGAAGAGTATACGGATGAGATTGGTGAGAAGCTAGGTGAACTTGAGATAGTTTGTGTAGAGGAAGATCCAACATATGAGTATGATGTAAAAGTTACTAAAATACTTGAGTCTTTAGGATTTGCTGCAACACAACATCAAGATCTTATGTCTACAATTACTGGTGGTGATAAAGTTAAGATTTTATTAGCACAAGTTTTATATCCAAAACCAGATATCTTATTTTTAGATGAGCCAACAAACAACCTTGATATTGAGACTATTGCTTGGTTAGAAAATCAACTAAAACACCATGATGGTACTATGGTTGTTATTTCACATGATAGACACTTTTTAAATGCTGTATGTACAAATATCTTAGATGTTGACTTTAAACAAATTAGAGAGTTTACAGGAAACTATGATGATTGGTATATCGCTTCTACTGTTATTGCTAAGCAACATGATGCAGATAGAAATAAAAAACTAAAAGAGAAAGCTGAATTAGAAGACTTTGTAAGAAGATTCTCTGCAAATGCATCTAAAGCAAAACAAGCAACATCTAGACAAAAACAATTAGATAAGCTTGATATTGATGCTATTAAAGTAAGTAGCAGAAGAGATCCATCTATTGTATTTAAGCAAGAGAAGCCTATTTCTAAAGAGATTTTAGAGATTAAAAATATTTCAAAATCATACGATGGTGAAGTTGTATTAAAAGATGTTTCATTTATGCTAGAAAGAGGTGATAAGATTGCCTTAATTGGACCAAATGGTGCTGGTAAAACTACACTATGTGAAATATTAATGGAAAATATTAAGCCAGATGCTGGTGAAGTAAAATGGGGCGCTACAGCACAAGTTAGTTATTTCCCTCAAAATACAACGGAACTAATTGAAGGGGATATTACACTATACAACTGGCTAAGAGACTTTGATAGAGATGCAGATATTGGAGAGATTAGAAATTGTCTTGGTAGAATGCTATTTAATGGTGAAGAGCAAGAAAAGTCTGTTGTTAATTGTTCTGGTGGTGAAAAACACAGAATGATGCTAAGTAAAATTATGCTTGAAAAAAGAAACTTCCTATTATTAGATGAGCCTACAAACCACTTGGATCTTGAAGCAATTATTGCAATGGGTGAGTCTTTACGAAATTATGAAGGACACTGTATAGTTGTATCTCACGATAGGGAATTACTTGATGCATATGCAAATAGAATTATTGAGATTCAAGAAGATGGATCTATAGTTGATTTCTCTGGTACATATGAAGAGTATTTAGAAAGCAAAGAGGCCAAATAATACAATGGAGTTTTCAAATGATCAACTAATGCAAGAGGACTTGAAATATATATTTCACCCTTGTACTCAGATGAAAGATCATGAAAAACTCCCTTTAATACCTATACAAAAAGGTAAAAAAGCATATATTTATGACTATGATGGGAACAAGTACTTAGACTGTATAAGTTCATGGTGGGTTAATCTTTTTGGTCATAGTAATAAATATATCAACAATAAATTATCTCAACAAGCAAATACTTTAGAGCATACAATATTTGCGGGATTTACACACAAGCCAGCTATCACTTTAGCTAGAAGGTTAGTTAATCTTACTCCTAAAAAATTAGATAAAGTTTTTTTTGCTGATAATGGCTCAAGTGCCGTTGAGATATCATTAAAAATGGCATTTCAGTATTATAAAAATAAAGGTATTTCAAAACCATTATTTGTCTCATTAGAAAATAGCTATCATGGTGAGACTATGGGTGCACTTGCTGTTAGTGATACAGGTCTTTATAAAGATATATATACTGACATACTTCTTGAAACTATTCAAGCTAAATCTCCAGCACTTGTAGATGAAGATGAAGCGATTGAAGATATGAAAAGAGTACTAGAGGAAAACAAAAATAATGTATCATCTGTTATAGTTGAGCCACTTGTACAGTGTGCAGGATCTATGAAGATGTATAAGCCGTCATACCTTACAAGATTAAGATCTTTATGTGATGAATATGGCGTATTTTTAATAGCTGATGAAGTAGCAGTTGGATTTGGACGAACAGGGACATTATTTGCTTGTGAGCAAGCCAATATATCTCCAGATTTCTTATGCCTATCTAAAGGTATCACTGCTGGATATTTGCCACTTTCAGTGGTACTATTTTCAAATGATACTTACGATGCATTTTATTACGATTATAATGAAGGGAAATCATTTTTAGATTCACACTCATATACAGGTAATGCTTTAGCTTGTGCTGTTGCAAATGCCACTCTTGATATCTTTGAAAAGAAAAATATCATTGAAAAAAATAAAGAAAAAATTGCATATATAAAAAATCTAACAAAAAAATTTAAAGCATTAGACAATGTACTTGAAGTCAGACAAACAGGAATGATTTGTGCTATTGAATTAAAAGGCTATAAATCTGAAGAAAGAATAGGTCTAAGGATATTCCAAGAAGCCTTAAAAGATGGAGTATATATAAGACCACTAGGACATGTCATATATTTTATGCCCCCTTATATCTTTACAAAAAAGCAATTAAGGAAGATGATAGATACAACTTATGATATTGTATCTAGTCTTTAAACTATATATCTAAGTTTAGATATAAATAGTATCTAAAATACCATCTACAAAATTATCTGGAGAAAATGGTATTAAGTCTTCAGCTTTTTCTCCAACTCCTATATAAAATATAGGTAATTCAAGTTGGTTAGATATTGTAAATAGTGCACCACCTCTTGCTGTTCCATCAAGCTTTGTAACGATGATACCATCGATACCAACAATATCATTAAATGCTTTTGCTTGAGCTACAGCTGATGCACCTTGTGTACCATCTAAAATCATAAGCTTTTGATGCGGAGCACCTTCTTTTGCTTTGTTACATACTTTTACAATTTTTTCTAATTCTTTATTTAGGTTTACTTGTGTTTGTAATCTACCTGCAGTATCAATAATTACATGATCAATATCTTTAGCAATAGCTGAAGATATAGCATCGTAAGCAACTGCACTAGAATCATGACCTTGCTTTGTTTTAATAATAGGTACATCTATTTTTGAAGCCCATGTTGAAAGCTGTTCAATTGCGGCAGCTCTAAATGTATCTCCAGCACCTAAAAGAACAGAATTACCATTTGATTTATAAAGGTTTGCAAGCTTTGCAATTGTAGTTGTTTTACCAGCACCATTAACACCAATAATAAGTTCTACAAATGGTTTTGGCATATTTGATGTATCTACTTCAGGAGCATGTTCAAAAAGCATAACTAGTCTATGTCTAAGTTCTGCTCTTTTTATTTGTTCTGGTAAACCATCCATTGCTTTTTCTATTATCTCATATTCTATATCAGATTCTATTAGCATCTCTTCAATAGTGTCAAAATCAATTTTTTCTTGTTTTCTAGGAACTATAGATTTAAAATTATCAAATGTTTTTGAAAATGCTTTGGCAAAGATACCTTTTGATTCTTCTGTAGTTTCTTTGGGTTCTTCTTGCGTTGAAGTTTCTTCTTTAATTTCAGGAGCTGTATTATCTACAATTTCTTGTATATCTTCTTTTTTATTTTTTTTAAAAATACCAAACATTATTTTTCCTATTTTTTTAAAGCTCTTTTAATATCTGATGCTAGCATCTCTTCTGGTACTATACCTACATATTTTTGTATAATTTTACCATCTGTATTGATTAGAAACATTGTAGGGATACTTTTGATATTATCAATTACTTTAGCAAGCTTTTGTACATCTTGATTATTTGCAATGGGATATTTAATATTAAACTCATCTATAAAAGATTTTATCTCCTCACTTGTCTTATCTTCTTCCAATAATAAACCAATGATTTCAAACTGATCTTTGTATTTAGATCTCAAATTATTAAGGTGTGGTATCTCACCCTTACAAGGGGGACACCATGTAGCAAAAAAATCTAATAATATTACTTTTCCATCTTGCTTACTGATATTCCAAATATTTTCTTCACGTTTAATTGTTATATTATTACCATTTGTAGGTTTTACTATAAATGAGGTATCAATATTAATAATCATACTGTCCTTTTTGGTAACCATATCTTGTGTTGTAGTATCATTCGACTTATTTGAATCTTTTGAGTCACATCCGGTAAACAATACTAATGCACTAATTACTACTATTGTATAAATAGATTTAACTATCACTATTTACCTTTATTTTATTGCTTTACTAATATCTGCTATTAGTCTCTCTTCTGACACCATACCAACATATTCTGTAATAAATTGTCCCTTACTATCAAATAGCACCATAAATGGTATCGATCCCATTGGGTTTAGAGAACTTAATCCCATAAATACTTCATTATTTACTGAACCTCTAGTGATAGGATATTTAATATTATATTGCATAATAAAATCATCTAGTTTCTCTTTTGAGTTTATTGAACCATCCCTATTACCTATATCAAGGGCAATGATCTCAAATTTATCTTTGAATTTATCTTTAATATGATTTAGATGTGGTATTTCTCTTTTACATGGAGGGCACCATGTACCAAAAAAGTTCATTAAAATCACTTTATTTTCGTATCCTTTAAAGTTCCATTTTGTATTTGCAATCCTTAAGTCTATAGCTTTTCCATCGTGTGTCTTAAGATCAAATGGTATGGTATTTTCATTATTAGCAGCAAAACTACCAACTGTAATCATTAATGTTAATGAGATGATTTTGAATAAATTAAATTTCATTTATAAATCCTTTAGTTAGTTTGGTATAAAATATTAATTGGTATTATACCAAGCGAGACTTAAAGGATTTAAAGTCAAAAATAAATTTAGACAAGATTGTCTTAAAAAATTAAAATATAATAATAGATCAACAAAATTTGCTAAAGATAAAAGGATTTGTTTAAATATACTTAAGCAAATTAAATATATTAGTCCAAAAAATATATTACTATACATACCTATGGATATAGAGGTAAATATTATGCCTCTTATTAACATATTAAGAAAAGAAAAAAATATTAATGTATATGTACCATATATGAGTGGAAAGAGTTTTAGACCAGTTAAATATAGATTACCACTGAAAGTAAGAAAGTTTAATATAAAAGAACCATATAATTCTTTTTTAAAGGTAAATATTGATATGGCAGTGGTTCCAGTAGTAGGAATTGATAGATTAAATAAAAGAATTGGATTTGGTAAAGGTATGTATGATAGATATTATGCAAGCTTGCCAACGAAACCATATACGATATTTACTCAAAGAACTCTATGTAAAACTGATCAGATATTATCTGATGCATATGATATTCAAGCAGATTATATTATAACAAATTAAGACATATCTACATTTTATAAGGATGTAATATGGAAATAGAAATAATTATACTAAGTACTTTAGCTGCTATTGTAGCTTCAGCAATTAGTTTTTATATATCAAAAAAATTAAATGCCGCAAAATTTGATATATACATAGAGCAAGCTAGAGCTAAAGCAAGTGTTATAGAACATGAGGCAAGTGCATTACTAAAAGATGCTAAGATAAAAGCAAAGCAAGAGCGTGAAAAAGAGTTCAAACAAATTAAAAAAGAGTATGATTCTAAGCTTTATAATGTACAAAAAAAAGAAAAAGAATTAGAAAACTATAGGCTTGAGGCTAAGGCTTTAAGAGATGGACTTAAAGCAAAAGATAAAACATATAAACAAAAGCTTAATAAGGTAACTAGTGTTTTAGAAAATGCTAGTGGACTTACACAAGATGAAGCAAAACAATTAATGCTTAAAAAAGTCAAAGAAGAGAGTCGTGCTCAAGTTGCATCAATATTTAGAAAAGAATATAAACAAGCACAGAAAAAGCAAAAGGCTAAAGTTGAAAATATTCTAGCTCAAGCAACAACTAGATTTGCTGGTAAGTTTGCAGCAGAAAGATTGACAAATCAAGTCACTTTACCAAATGCAGAAATAAAAGGTAAAATTATTGGTAAAGAAGGTCGTAATATTAAAGCATTAGAGTTTACTCTTGGTGTTGATATTATCATAGATGATGCCCCAGGGTATATTACTATTAGTAGTTTTAATTTATATAGAAGAGCAATTGCAACTAAAACAATAGACTTATTAATTACTGATGGTAGAATTCAACCTACAAAAATAGAAGAAGTTTATACTCAAGTTAAAAATGAGTTTGAAGCAAATATTTTACAAGAGGGTGAAGATACTGCTTATGACTTAGGGGTAAAAGATATGCATCCAGAACTTCTAATGTTAATTGGTAGGTTAAGATATAGGGCAAGTTATGGACAAAATGCATTAGCACATACACTTGAGGTGGCAAATTTAGCTGGTTTAGTTGCTTCACAACTTGGTGGCGATCCTATTTTAGCTAGACGAGCTGGGTTGATGCATGATATTGGTAAATCATTGACACATGAGGTTAAAGGTAGTCATGTTGATATTGGAGCTGACCTTTGTAAAAAATACTCTGAACCAGATGAAGTGATAAATGCAATATATGCTCATCATGGTCATGAGGATGCAAACTCTATTGAGGCTGCTGCAGTTTGTGTGGCAGATGCACTAAGTGCAGCAAGACCAGGAGCAAGGCGAGAAGTACTAGAAAGCTTCCTAAAAAGAGTAGAAGAAATAGAGAGTATATGTATAGGTAAAATAGGTGTAATAAATGCTTATGCTATCAATGCTGGTAGAGAAGTAAGAGTAATTGTAAAAGCCCAATTGGTTAATGATGATGAGTCAATTTTATTAGCTTCTGAAATAGCTTCTGAAATAGAAGATAAGGTTCAATATCCAGGTGAAATACAAGTAAATGTAATTAGAGAGCTTAGGGCTACAAGTTATGCAAGATAAAGGAAAATAAAATGGCAAAAAAACAAAAACCAATTACAAAAATTATTGCAGGAAAGTATAAAGGTAAAATTTTAAATCTACCTGATTTAGATGTTACTAGAAGTTCAAAATCAATTTTAAAAGAATCATTTTTCAATGTAGTTCAATATGATATTATTGATACAATATTTATTGAAGCATTTGGTGGTAGTGGTTCTATTGGATTAGAGGCTATTAGTAGGGGTGCTAAGCATGCATATTTTGTAGAGATTGACAATAAGTCATATAGAGTTTTACAAAACAATTGCGCACAAGTAGAGCCAGAATCATGTACTGCATTATTTGGTGATACATTTGAAAAGTTACCACAAATATTAACACAAAATAAAAATAATTCATCAGATATAATTTTATATATAGATCCACCTTTTGACTTTAGAGACGATATGGAAGATATATATGCAGATTGTTTTGATATGGTTGAAGCAATTGAAAATACTAATATATCGTTAGTAACATTTGAATATGCTACCGGACTTGAGATGCCACATCAACTTGGTAGATTTAAACTTTACAAAACTAAAAAATTTGGTAAAAGTTCACTTTCTTATTATACTCAAGAGTAGTAATGAAACTGTATAAATTTTCACTATATTTATTGGTAAGTACTATATTGTTAGTATTTATAGCACCATATATTTATACAGTTTCTCCATATTTATTAAATCCTGATACTATATTGCTAGCTCCATCATTTGAGCATATAATGGGTACAGACAGACTAGGAAGAGATATCTTTGCTAGAATACTTCAAGGTGGTCAGACATCATTAATAATTGGCTTTTTAAGTGCTTTAATATCATCTTTAATAGGTCTTTTTATAGGTATAAATGCAGGTTTCTTTAGAGGTAAAGTAGATAAGACTACTACAATAATTATAGATCTTTTCCTTACATTTCCAACATTCTTTTTGTTGTTAGCACTAATTTCTTATATGAATGCATCTATTTGGATACTTATTATAGTTATATCTATTACAGGATGGATGGGGATGGCAAGACTTATTAGAAGTGAATCCTTTGCTATAACTGATAAGCCTTTTATAAAAATTTTAAAATTAGCACAGGCATCTACTTTAAAAATTATATTTAAATACTATGCACCACTTTTAGCACCAATATTTTTAATATCATTTACATTTGGAGTTGGTGGAGCAATATTAGCAGAATCAGGACTAAGTTTTTTAGGTCTTGGTATCAATCCTCCACAAATGAGCTGGGGAAGCTTAATAAGTGATGGAAAAGAGGTGATGGATATAGCTTGGTGGGTTAGTTTTTTCCCTGGTTTATTTATATTTATTATTACATTTACACTCATGCAAATAGCAGACCATCTACAAGCAAAAGCAAATACAAAAGAGATTAATTAAATTGTAGGATTTAATTAGATACAATCTCGAAAATTACAAAAGGATATTAATGGCAATTTATACATGTGGACATAAAATTCCAGATTCAGATTCAATCATAGGTGCAATAGCAATGGCATATTTACAAGAAAAACTTGGAAATGAATCAATTGCAGTAAGGCAAGGTGATATAAATCCAGAATCACAATATATACTTGATAAATTTAATTTAGAAGCTCCTGTATTTAAAGACTCATTTGCTGGTGAAGATATCTTTTTGGTAGATTTTAATAACTACACAGAAGCTCCAGAAGATTTAAAAGATGCAAATATTGTTGGTATTGCTGATCATCATAAACTTGGTGGTCTTGTTACTGCTGGACCACTTGATGTATGGATTAGAGCTGTAGGGTGTTCAAATACAATTATTAAAGAGATGTTTGATTATTATGAAGTAGAAATACCAAAAGATATAGCAGGTGCTATGATGTGTGCTATTTTATCTGATACAGTTATATTTAAATCTCCTACTTGTACTAAGGTTGATACAAAGATCTGTAAAGAATTAGCAGATATTGCTAGTATTAAAGATTATAAAGAGATTGGTCTTGAGATGTTTAAGGTAAAATCACAAGTTGAAGGTGTTCCTGCTAGAGAGCTTGTAAAAAGAGATTTTAAAGCTTTTGATATGAATGGTATAAAAGTTGGAATAGGCCAACTGGAGGTTGTAGATTTATCTATTTTTGATACTATGAAAGATGATTTAATATCTGATATTGCTGCTTTAAAAGAAGAAGAGGGATTTAATACAGTACTTTTACTTTTAACTGATATTATGGCAATGGGTTCTCAAATTCTTGTGGCAACAAATTCTTTAGATATCATAGAGAAATCTTGGGATATTAAAGTACAAGATGATCAATTTTGGTTAGATGGATGCTTAAGTAGAAAAAAACAAGTAGTTCCTTTCTTAGAACCATCATTTAAGTAACAACTATAATCTAAACTATCTCTTTTGGGATATCTGGCTTCAGTGAAGTTAGTATCTCATAATAGATAGTACTATGAAGTTTAGCTAATTCTCTTACATCATTAAATAAGCATACTTCATTTTCAACACTATTTAATGTAATATTATCCATTGATACACGACCTAATAAACTATAGCCTTCTATGCTTTTAAATGATTGATTTTGTCCTCGTTCCTGCGGGATTGCATCATCTATTCTAATAAATCCATCACCATAGCCAATGTCATATGTTGATACTTCTTGTTTAATATCACTACAGTATGTACCACCATATCCTACACATTGACCTTTTTCTAATATTCTAGATGATATTTTATGTGCAATTAATGACAATACAGGTTTTAAGTTAATATTTTTATATAAGTTATGATTATATATGTATCCATAAGCTGCTAGACCGACTCTGCATAGATCTTCACTAAAATTATTGTCCCTAAATAGTGCACTTGAGTTGCAACTATGGAACTTTGGAACATCCAAATTAAGTTTGGCACATTTTTCAACTACTCTTTTTTTTATCCCCTTAAAAATGGACTTTTGCCAGAAATACTCACTACTTAATTCATCTGCACTTCTATGGTGAGTGAATACTCCAGTTAAATTTAGAAATTTGCTGTAAATACTATCAATAGAGGCTTCTAACTCATTTTGGCTTATTCCATTTCTATGCATACCAGTATCAATTTTTAGCTGAACATTAGTGTTGGCAGGGAGTTGCTCGATTTCGCACATATCATTTATAGCTATGTGAAAGTTATGTGAATAAGTGGTGTTTTGAGAAACTTTAAGAATTAAAATTTCATCAAATAAGTTTTTTATTTTATTTGCGTCTTCAAGCGTCTGAACTACAGCTTTTCTTATGCCAAATTCATGTGCAAGTTTAGAAATTTCAAGTAAACCATGTCCATATGCATTGTCTTTTAATACTATTGAGACTTTATCTTTTGAACCAGCTTGTAGTGAGCAAATTTCAAGATTATGAAAGAAATTTGATCTATTTAAAACTATTTTTGACAATTAGCTTCCTTAAAATAATTATATAAAAGGATACTGTCTTTTTCATTTAATACCTCTTTTAGATCATGAATACTTGAATTTTTAATTAGTTCAAATGTTCCAAAATAATTTAGTAATTTTGCTACTTTAGCTTTTCCAATACCTTTTATATCCAAAAGTGATATTTGCTTATCTTCTTTTCTCTTTTGCTTTTTATGAAAGTTTATGGCAGATCTATGTGCTTCATCTCTTAGTCTTTGACAAAACTGTAATCTTTTATCACTAGGTGATAGTTTAAATATATCTTCTAGTGTATATAGTATATCTTTTGCACTACCTTTTGCACGATGAGCTTTGGCATCTACTTTCTCTTTTGATATAGCTATCATATGAATATTTACACCAACACTCATACATATATCATTAGCTAGTTTTAAAAGTGTAAGTCCACCATCTATTATCCACATATCTGGTGCAGGATTTTTATCAAAACTCTCAACTCTTCTTGTAAGTAATTCTTTCATCTGAGAATATTCATCTTTTGCTTCTAAATTATATAACCTATAATCATCTTTTGTAAAATTATCATTATCCCATACAATCATTGCACCAACTGTTGCTTGCCCCATCATATGAGAATTATCAAAGCATTCAAATCGTTTTGCTTCACTCTCAAATCTAAATAATTTTCTAATATCATCATATAAAGTTATTTTTGTGTCTTTTTGTATCTTAAGTAATTCATCGCAGTTTTTAAAAGCGACCTCTAAGAGCTGTTTTTTAATACCAATCTTTGGAATTGATAGCTTAACTTTCATGTTGTGTTTAGAAGATATGAATGCTTCGATATCTTCAATCTCTTCTAAATCGTTACCAATTAATATATTCTTAGGTACAAATGGTAAATCAGAAGAATAATAGTTTACTAAAGCACTTTTGTATATCTCATCTAACTCTTGCATATCTTCACTAGTATTTATATAGTTATGATTTGTAGAGATAAGCTTACCACCTCTAATAAACATTCTTATTACTACAGCTTTTGATATACCTAATTTTACAGTAAATAGATCATAGTCCTCATCTTTTGCAAAATCCAGTGTAGATTGTACTTGTGACTTTTCAATAGTCTTAATCCTATCTCGTAAGTCCATAGCTTCTTCAAATCTCATTTGAGTACTTAAACTAATCATTTTATCTTGTAGCTTTGAAAGTAGGTTAGTTTTATTTTGTAAAAAACTTACAGCTTCATCTAATAGCTTTTGATACTCATCTTTTGATACTTTACCTTCACATGGAGCTAAACATTTTTCCATTTGATAAAATAGACAAGCTTTACCAGCTTTTATACATGATTTTTTTTGAACAAGAGGTAAAATCTCATATATACTATCTAACATATTCCTTGCACCTGTACTATATGGACCAAAGTATTTAATGCCTTTTCCTTTTAATACTTTTCTTGTGATATCAAGTCTTGGAAAATCTTCAGAAT
>CAZWLA010000027.1:14527-16768 GCA_964633845.1 uncultured Arcobacteraceae bacterium
CCTTTTCCTTTTAATACTTTTCTTGTGATATCAAGTCTTGGAAAATCTTCAGAATAATCAATATAAATATATGGATATGTCTTATCATCCCTTAACAATATATTATATTTTGGTTTGAGCTGTTTGATCAGTGAATTTTCTAAAATCAAAGCATCGTTTTCATTGTCAACGACAATCCACTCCAAAGATTGAACTTCACTAATCATTTTATAAATACGAGGACCAAGCTTATCTGCAGGCGCTAAGGTAGGGGTAAATTTAAAATAGCTCTTAACACGGTTTTGAAGTACCTTTGCTTTACCTATGTATAAAAGCTTTCCATCTGTGTCAAAGTATTGATAAACACCAGCTGATGATGGTAATTGTTTTAGTTTGTCTTCAAGTGTCATTAGAAATCCAAAGGACTTTTGATAATATCTTTGTTTAGCTCTTTTACTACATGTGTATATATCATGGTAGTTTCTATACTTTTATGACCTAATAGCTCTTGAATACTTCGTATATCTATACCATTTTGTAAAAGATGTGTGGCATATGAATGTCTAAAAGTATGAGCTGTAACTCTTTTGTGAATAGCACATAAAGTTACTGATTTTTTAATAGCACGATTTATATTGATATCATTAATATGATGTCGTCTATTTACATTTTCTCTTTTATCATAAGATATTGAACGAGCGGGGAAAAGGTATTGCCATTTTATATCTTTAGCAGAGTTTTTATATTTTGAGCCTAAATTGTGTGGCATAAATACGGCACCATAGCCATCATGTAAATCTTTTTCATGTATTGTTTGAACTCTTGAAATCTGTTGCTTTAATATTTCTTTTAACGCTAAAGGAAGAGGTACTATTCTATCTTTTGAAGATTTACTATCAAAGATATAGATATTATCATATTCAAAATCAATATCTTTTATCCTAAGCCTCAAAGCCTCTTTTATACGAAGACCACAACCATAAAGTAAGGATACAATTATATTGTTAACTCCTGTAATATTTATAAGTATTTTTTTTACCTCTTCAATGCTCAAAACTATAGGCATTCCAGTTCTTTCCTTAGCTCTAAAAGCTTGAATATTAAAATTTGATATATCTATATTTAAAACTTCACGATATAAAAATAATATTGCATTAAATGCTTGATTTTGCGTACTTGGTGCTACATTTTTTTCAACTGCAAGATGAGTTAAATACTGCTCAATTTCAGACTTTCCCATATCCTTAGGATGTCGTTTATTATGAAATAATATATAATTCTTACACCAATAATAATAGGTCTGCTTAGTAGATTTACTATAGTGTTTCATTCTAATTGTATTTACTAAAATATCTAATAATTTTGGCTTTATGCAATATATCCTTATATTCATAATTGTTGTTTTTAACTCTAATATAGTAGTAATTATAACATTTTAGAGCTTATGTATTATGATTCACTATTGATTAAGTTAATATTAATTTTTATATTATTTAGACTATAATGTTGTACAATAAATAGTTAATCCTGCACCTGCGGTGCAGGATTAACGGCAGTGCTGACCTCCTTCTAATCTTTATAACCTTACCTGCTACCGCAGGCAGACGGTTAACAATTAGCAGGAACAAACATATCTCCAGCCTAAGCCAAGCAAAAGCTTGCCCCTTCGCCTGAAAATATGTTGCTCAGCACTGCCGTTGTATCTAAGTTTTAAAGATATGATGGCAATGAAACTGTAAAACTAACTTTACTTAAGGGAAAATTTACAAATTCAACCATCATTAAATATTCTATTTTTAAGTGATTGACTCAAAACTTTTTAAAAAAGTTTAGTCAAAATTTCTTGAATGAAAAACATATATATGCCTATTGTGTACAAATATACACCTTAAGGAAAAACATGAATAACATACAACGAACAGATGTATTAAATAGAAAGTTAAAAATAAATTTTGTTATTTCGATAATACTACTTTTAATTTTAGTATTTGGGAATATTGAGTTTAGTTACGATAGCTTTATTGAGGATCTAGCAGAACATATATTTGGCTATAGAAATGATGGAATTGGTATGTTTATCATAAATACTGGATTAATAATTGGAATTATTTTTTTAGGATACAGGCAAGTATTAGGGTACTTTAGTCATAAAGCAATTTTAAAAGAACTAAAGCAGTATTTAGAGATTCTTCAATTAACAAAAGATGATTATAATGGCCTTAAAAAATAAGACAATAAATTCACAAGATTTATTTCTCAAAT
>CAZWLA010000028.1:0-16358 GCA_964633845.1 uncultured Arcobacteraceae bacterium
TGTAAACTTCTTACACTTACTGCAAATATTGGAGATAGTCGAACGCTAGCACTTCATATGTCTAGTACAATCTATAGAGACTTCTTAGATAGTGAAAAAGACTTTTTAGGGATTACAGATGGTCTTATTAGACTTTCTATAGGCCTAGAAGATCCAAATCAAATTAGTGATGATATAATTAATTCATTTTTAGCCGTTGAGAGTGAGTAATAGCTACGGCTATTGCATCTGTAATATCTAAAGGCTTTATCTCTTTTTTAATATTTAAAAGTCTTGTTGCCATAAAAGCAACCTGTTCTTTAGCTGCTTTTCCATTTCCTGTTACAGCTTTTTTAACCTGTAAAGGTGTATATTCAGCAAAATTACCAAACTCTTGTAATATTTTTAAACTTAATGCTCCTCTAAATTGTGCTAACTTAATTACAGATTTTGGATTGTGTGCATAAAAAATATCCTCAATTGCAACTTCCGTAATATTATGATTAGAAAAAATAATTTCTAATCCATCCATTAGCTCTAAAATTTGTTCTTGTAGTACTCTTGATTTAATCTTTATTAAACCAGCTTCAATTAATTTTTTTCCCTTTATATTCACTTCTAAAATTGCATAACCACAATTTATTGTACCAGGGTCAATACCTAAAATTTTATAGCTTTGCATACTTCTTCCTACATAAGTTATTCACATTTTCACATAGTTCACATCTAAGTTATTCACATAATAAATTATATCTTATGATAAACTTATAAAAGATTAGATAAAATAAATTAAAATAAATTAAAGAGTTAGCAAAAATTGACAACACAAGAGTTTTTAAATCAACTACAACATAAAGTAAATGCTCAAGATTTTACAAGATATCTTAAGCAATTAAATTATAAAAAAAATTCTTCAACATCCCAATGTGATATTTTCGAAGTACAATATAAATTTATTGCTAATTGGATTGTAACAAAACATCTAAATACAATCAAAGAAACTATTTTTGATATAACAAATGAAAATAAAGATGTTGAAATAAGAGTAGTAGGTGAAAGAAAAAAAACAAAAAAAGAGTTACAAAAAACACAAGAAGATGAAAAAAATAAAATTAACACCATTTTAAATGCTTCTTATACCTTTGACTCATTTATAGTTGGACCTTCTAATCAAATGGCATATAATGCAGCTCTTGCAGTTGCAAAAAAAGGTTCATTACAATTCAATCCATTTTTCATCTATGGTAGTACAGGTTTAGGTAAAACACACTTAGTTCAAGCTATTGGAAATTATTTAATAGATGATGGTAAAAAAGTAATTTATGTAACTAGTGAACAGTTTATGAATGATTTTACTTTTTCAATCAAAAACAATACTATGCCACATTTTAGAGACAAATATAGATCTTGCGATGCATTAATTATTGATGATGTTCAGTTCTTTAGTAACAAAGAACAAACTCAAGAAGAATTTTTTCATACATTTAATGAACTACACTCATCTAACAAACAAATTATCATGACTTCAGATAGACTTCCCTCACAAATTACAAGTTTAGTAGATAGATTAAAAACAAGATTTGAATGGGGTTTGATTGCAGATATTCAAATACCAGAACTAGAAACCAAAATTGCTATTGTTAAGAAAAAAAGTGAACTAAATGGATTCAATTTAAATAATGATATAGTTAATTTTATAGCCACAAACTTAGATAGTTCTATACGAGAAATTGAAGGTGTGCTAATAAGAATTAATGCTAGTAGTTCTCTTTTAGGGCAAAAGATAGATTTAGACTTTGTTAAAAATCTTTTAAAAGATCATATTAAAGATATTAAAAAAAGTATAAAACTTCCAGATATCATTAATATAGTTTCTGAAGAACTAAATATAAAACCTAGTGATTTAAAATCTTCTAAGCGTACAGCAGTAGTAGTAAATGCAAGAAGAGTTGTAATATTTTTAGCAAGAGAACTAACACATAACTCAATGCCAGATATAGCAAAATACTTAGGTATGAAAGATCATTCATCTGTATCAAAAAATATATCTAAAGCAAACGAATTAATTCAAAAAGATGAAAATTTTAAATTAATTATAGAGAATATAAAAAATAAAATTATAAATAAGGATTGATATAAAATTATAAAGTTTAGTAAAATATGTGAATAGGTGTGAATATACTCTAAAATATTTTCAATATCCAGAAGTATCTAAAATAAATACTTTCAGATATATTTTCACCTATTCACGTACACTACTATAACTACTAAATAATTTAATATAAAAGGGAAGATAAAATGAAATTTACAGTAGAAAAAAATATGTTTGATAATGTTATTACATCTATGCAACCATTTCTAGAAAAAAAAGATGCAAGTAACATTACATCACATATATTACTTGAAGTAATTAATAATACATTAATTATTAAATCTACAGATTTAGAAATGGGTTTAAAAGTAATTATTAAAGATATTAGTAACTACATAGATGGTAAAGCTACTATTAATGGATCAAATCTACTTGGTATATTAAAAAGATTAAAAAATGATAATTTAGATATAGAAGTTATAGATAATAATTTAGTTATAAAACAAAATAGATCAAAATTTAAATTACCAATGTACAATGCAAATGAGTATCCTGTATTTCCAGAACAAACTATAAATAATCAATTAAATATTAATTCAATTCATTTAATAGAATCAATAAAAAAAATAACACCTGCTATTGATAACAACAATCCTAAATTTGAATTAAATGGTGCACTAATAGATATAAAAAATTCTAAGATTAATTTTGTATCTACAGATACAAGAAGATTAGCCGTATCTCATTTAGAAAACATTTCTAATAAAGAAGCTAAAATAATTATCCCTAAAAAAGCTATTATTGAGATACAAAAACTATTTTTTGATGATATTACAATTAGTTATGATGAAACATATTTAATTATAGATACAGAAAATATGCAATTTTTCACAAAATTAATAAATGGAAAATATCCTGACTATGAAAGAATAATTCCTAATTCATTAAAATACAATATTGAAGTAGCAAAAGATAGTTTAATTGATTCTATTAAGCTTGTTACATCACTTTCTCCAAATCTTAGATTAACATTTTTTTCTAATTCAATTATATTTGAATCAATTGATGATGAAACAGAATCTAAAACAAAAATTGATGTTGAATTAAACTTAGATAATAGTTTTACAATAGCTGCTAATAATAAATATTTATTAGACTTTTTAAGTATGACAAAAAATGAAAATATAAAAATTGGATTTAATGAATCAAATTTACCATTTTATTTAGAAGATGATAGATTTTTTACAATTGTAATGCCAATAATTTTAGAAAAATAAATTCAAAAGGAATAATAAATGAGTACTGAATACGGAGCTAGTAATATTAAAGTCCTAAAAGGACTAGAAGCTGTTAGAAAAAGACCTGGTATGTATATTGGTAGTACTGATGAAAGAGGACTACATCATTGTGTATATGAAGTAGTTGATAATTCTATTGATGAAGCAATGGCTGGTCATTGTGATACTATTAAAGTAACAATTACAAAAGAAAAAACTGTAATAGTTAGTGATAATGGTCGTGGTATTCCTACAGATATGCACCCAGTTGAAAAAATAAGTGCGGCTACAGTAGTATTAACAGTACTTCATGCTGGTGGTAAATTTGATAAAGATACATATAAAGTATCAGGTGGACTTCATGGAGTTGGTGTATCAGTTGTAAATGCTTTATCATCAGATTTAAAAATGACAATTCATAGAGGTGGAGAGATACACTATCAAGAGTTCTCTTGTGGTATTCCAAAAGAGCCATTAAGTGTTATTGGAAAAACAAAACAAACTGGTACAACTATTGAGTTTTTACCAGATACTGATATTTTTGAAACAGATAATTTTTCTTTTGAAACACTATCTAGAAGATTTAAAGAAGTAGCCTATTTAAATCCAAAAATAACTATTGAATTAAATGATCAAAGAGATGGTACTAAAGAAGTGTACCATTTTGAAGGTGGAATCGCACAATTTGTATCTGATAGTAATAAAGGTATTGCTATTACAAAACCTATTGCATTTTCTGTAGCACAAGATGGTATAGAAGCAGATATTGCACTAATGTATAATGATTCTTATATTGAAAAAACACAAAGTTTTGTTAATAATATTAGAACAATAGACGGTGGTACTCATGAGTCAGGATTTAAAGCAGGACTTACAAGAAGTATTGTAAAGTATGTAAAAGAAAATGCAAAAGCAAGTGAAAAAGATACAAAAATCACAGGTGATGATGTTAGAGAAGGCTTAATTGCTGTAGTTTCTGTAAAAGTTCCTGAACCACAATTTGAAGGTCAAACAAAATCTAAATTAGGTTCATCATATGTAAAACCAGTTTGTCAAAAAATTACTACTGAGACATTAAACAAATATTTTGAAGAAAATCCACAACAAGCTAAATTTGTAATGGAAAAAGCATTAGCTGCATCTAGAGGTAGAGAAGCTGCTAAAAAAGCAAGAGATCTAACAAGAAATAAAACAGGTGTATCTGTAGGTACATTACCTGGAAAATTAGCAGACTGTCAATCTAAAGACCCAGAGATTAGTGAATTATATTTAGTGGAAGGGGATTCTGCTGGTGGTTCTGCTAAGCAAGGTAGAGACAGAGTATACCAAGCAATTTTACCTCTAAAAGGTAAAATTTTAAATGTTGAGAAGTCTAGACTTGATAAAATTCTAAAATCTGATGAAATTAGAAATATTATTACAGCTCTTGGTTGTGGTATTGGTGAAGATTTTAATGAAGAGAAAATAAGATACCATAAAATTATAATTATGACAGATGCAGATGTTGATGGATCTCATATTCAAACACTACTTCTAACATTCTTCTTTAGATTTTTAAGGCCTGTTATAGACAATGGCTATTTATATATTGCACAGCCACCTTTATATAGATATAAAAAAGGTAAAAATGAAATATATTTAAAAGATAATACAGCTCTTAGTAATTATCTAATAGAAAATGGTTTAGAACAATTTGAATTTGAAGGTATGGGATATAATGATCTTCTTGATATGTTTAAAATTGTATCTGGATATAGAGCTATGCTTGAAAATTTAGAAAAAAGATATTCTTTAGTTGAAGTATTAAAGTATTTAATAGAAAATAATAATCTTGTATCTTTAGATTATGATAAATTATTTAATGAGATAAAAAAATACTTAGATACGAAAGGTTATAATATTTTAAATAAGATTGTAACTGAAAATAAAATACATATCTTTGTTCAAACAAATGAAGGTTTAGAAGAATTACTAATTGATGATGAGTTATTTAATTCACCATACTTTAATGAATCAACATATTTATTTAATAAATTAAATGAACGTGATTTAACATTATTTGAAGGTCGTGATCTGATTGAACTTTTAGAAGAGATTGAATCTAATGCAAAAAAAGGTGCTTATATTCAAAGATATAAAGGTCTAGGGGAGATGAATCCAGAGCAATTATGGGAAACAACTATGATTCCTGAAGATAGAAGACTTTTAAAAGTTACTATTGAAGACGCAGAAGTGGCAAGTGATACATTTACATTATTTATGGGTGATGAAGTAGAGCCACGAAGAAAGTATATTGAAGATCATGCAAAAGATGTAGAACATCTAGATGTGTAAGGAAATTAATTGTTATTAACAAAAAAAAGTGAATATGCTTTATTATCATTAGTTCTTATTTCAAATAGCTCAGAACCAAAAAATTCTGAACTAATTGCTAAAGAGTTAAATATTTCTAAATCGTTTTTATCTAAAATATTACAAGCATTTACAAAAAAAGGTATTTTAAAGTCTTATAAAGGTGTAAAAGGTGGATTTGTTTTAGCAGTTCCTGCATGTAAGTTAACAATTTTAGAAATAACAACGATTGCTGAAGATAAAATTCCTACAGTGTTTGAATGCTCACCTTCATTGAACTGTTGTCCAGATGGTACAGCAAGTGGATGTAATATCTGGCCCTTATTAAATAATTTACAAGGAAAAATAGATAATTTTCTTAAGGAATTAACTCTTAAGGATATTATGTAATGAAATTATTTCACCTTTCTCATACAGACTTAGATGGATATGGTTGTCAATTTATTTCTAAAAAAATATATCCAGATGCTATGTATTATAATGCAAATTATGGTTTGGAAGTAAAAGCAAATTTAAAATTGATATTAGACGATATACAACTATCGACTTCTAAGGATGTTTTATTTTTAATAACAGATTTAAATCTTACAATAGATGAATCAAAAAAATTATCTAAAGATATTGAAAAGTTAAATAGTGAAGGTTTTAATATAAAATTACAACTATTAGATCATCATGGTACAGGACAAAAATGTGCCAATAAATATGATTGGTATTATTTAGATACTTCTAGAAGTGCAACTAAAATTACATATGATTATTTTGTAGAAAACTATGAAGAGTTTTCTTTACTTTGTAGTAGTGATTTTAATCTTTTAATTAAAGCTATAAATGCTGTAGATATATGGCTAGAAGATGATGAACTATTTGAATTTGGAAAAGTATGTATGACAATGATTGCAAAAGCTTTTGAAATAAATAATACATTATTTAATACCGATAATAGACTATATAGATTTAACCTTTTAGATAATGCACTTAAATTTGTAGCTAAAGAAAATGGACATATATTATTAGATGAGCAAATATACCATATTAAAAAAGAATATTTACAATTAGATAAAAATAATGATACTATGGATAACTTAAGTAGTAAATACCTTGTAAAGATGCTTGATGATCAAAAAGAAAGTCTTACAGTAAATTATAAAAATCATAAAGGCTTATTGACATATACGCTTGGTAATATTTCAATTCCTGCAAATAGATTTTTAAAAGAAAATGCAGACTATGATTTTTTTATTGATGTTGGTAGACGTGGTCGAGCTAGTATGAGAGCTGATAATAAGCTTGATGTTGCATCATTAGCCTCAAAAATTGGAAAAGGTGGTGGACATCCAAATGCTGCTGGAACTGCTTTTGATGACTTTAAAGAAACAATCAACTACAACGATATAAAAACCTATATTCAAAACAAACTAAATAACTGTTAATATATCCTTAAAGCTAAAACTAATCTTAGCTTGGATATAATCCCAATCCTTATATAAGGAATCTCACATGTATCAATTCTAAAAAGGGTTGTATAGCAATTAATTGTGATTGTTATATGAATGGATGCAGAGGTGGATATTAATTTATTCAATTAAACCCCTAAATAATCTAGCTAAAAAGCTAAAAGAAGGAAATATTATGGTTACTATGAAAGACCTATTAGAATGTGGTGTACACTTTGGACACCAAACAAGAAGATGGAACCCAAAAATGAAAAAATTTATTTTCGGTGTAAGAAAAAATATTTATATTATTGATTTACAAAAAACATTAAGATACTTCAGATACACGTATACTCTAGTTAGAGATGCTGCAGCTGAAGGTCAAACAATGATTTTCGTTGGTACTAAAAAACAAGCATCTGAAGCAATTAAAAAAGCAGCTGAAGATTGTGGTATGCCATATGTAAATAACAGATGGTTAGGTGGAATGTTAACAAACCACGATACTATGAAAAAAGGTATCAGAAAATTAGATATTATTAAAAAGATGAGAGAAGAAGGTCAAATGGATCTTCTAACTAAAAAAGAAGCATTAATGCTTACTAGAAAAGAAGCTAAACTTCAAGCATACCTTGGTGGTATCAAAGATATGAAGAAAATGCCAGATATGATGTTTGTAATTGATGCAGTTAAAGAAAAAATTGCTATTTTAGAAGCTAGAAGACTTGGAATCAAAGTTTATGCTCCACTAGATACAAACTGTGATCCTGATTTAGTAGATTTCCCAATTCCAGGAAATGATGATGCAATTAGATCTATTCAATTATTCTGTAACGAAATGGCTGCAGCAATGAATGAAGGTAAAGCAGCATTAGCAGAAGAAAAAGGTGAAGAAGTTGTTGAAACTATCTCTTCTGAAGAGCAAGCTGAAGTAGTAGCAGAAGCTGTTGCTGAAGGTGAAGCTGAGGAGGCAAAATAATTATGGCTGGAGCAACTCCAAAATTAATTAAAGAATTAAGAGCATTATCTGGTGCTGGTCTTAGTGATTGTAAAAAAGCACTTAATGAGTGTGATGGTGACATAGATAAGTCTATGTCATTTTTAAGAGAATCTGGACTTGCAAAAGCAGCTAAAAAAGCTGGTAACGTTGCAGCAGAAGGTTTAGTTTCTATTTTAGTAAATGAAGACAATACAAAAGCTACATTAGCTGAGATTAATTCTCAAACTGACTTTGTTGCTAAAAATGATGACTTTATTAATCTTAAAAATGAGATTACATCTCATATCCAAGTAACTGGTTCTTCTTCAACTGAAGAGCTAAATACAACTAATATTAATGGTACAAACTTTGAAGAGTACTTAAATGGTAGAATTGCAATTATTGGTGAAAATATTGTTGCTAGAAGAATGGCTACTATATCAACTGATAATGGTGTTGTAAATGGTTATGTTCATACAAATGGTAAAGTTGGTGTTATTTTAGCTGCAACTTGTGCTCCAGAAGCTAAAGAAAAAGCAACTGCTTTACTTAAATCTTTAGGTATGCATGCAGCAGCAATGAAACCATCAGTACTTTCTTATACTAATTTTGATTCTGAATTTGTAGAATCAGAAAATAAAGCAATTATTGCTGATATTGAAAAAGAAAATATTGAATTACATAGACTTGGTAAACCAGAGAAAAATATTCCTGAGTTTGTTTCTGCATCTCAATTAACTGATGAAGCGATTGCAACAGCAGAAGCTAAAATGAAGGATGAATTACTTGCACAAGGTAAACCAGAGAAAATTATTGGAAACATCGTTAAAGGTAAAATTGCTAGATGGATTGAAGATAATACTCAATTAGATAAAACACATGCATTACTATCTCAAACTTATGTAATGGATGATTCTAAAACAGTTGAGCAAGCAATTAAAGATTGTGATGCATCAATTGAATTAGTTGATTACGTTAAATTCGAACTTGGTGAAGGTATCGAAGTAAAAGAAGAAGACTTTGCTGCAGAAGTTGCAGCACAAATGGGAAAATAATACAATAAGTATTTAATGATTGGCTAATATGGAAACAACGACACAAAATATTAACCAATCAAGCCCTTTACTACAAGCAAAACATATTTCACATAGTTTTGATTATCCACTTTTTAAAAATATAGATCTAACATTAAATCAAAAAGAATCAATAGCAATTATTGGTGTAAGTGGTAGTGGAAAATCTACTTTTTTAAATATATTGTCATCATTATTAACTCCAAATAGTGGTGAGATCATTTATAAAGATCAAAATATATATAATTTAAATGATAATCAGATTTTAAAAATAAGACGAGATGAATTTGGTATAATATTTCAATCACACTATCTTTTTAGAGGATTTAATGCGATAGAAAATTTACAAATCGCATCTATATTAAGTGAAGAAGAGATAGATAATAATCTCTTAAAAGATCTAAATATCGATTTTGTGATGAATCAGAATATTGGAGAACTAAGTGGTGGTCAACAGCAAAGATTATCAATTGCAAGGGTTTTAACAAAAAAACCAAAAGTAATTTTTGCTGATGAACCAACAGGTAATCTTGATAATGAAACTGCTAAAATTGTTATGGATAATCTTTTTAAATATATAAAAGATGAAAATTCGGCATTAGTAATTGTTACACATGAAGATGATATAGCATTTAAATGTGACCATGTATATAAATTTGATAATAACATATTAAAGAAATTAAAATAATGAAAATAACATTAATAACAAATAGTCAGATAATAGAAAAAATATTTACTTTAGTGGCTGCAAAACTTGAATTTGAGCTTATAGTTGCTAATAATAATGATGTTGAGCTATCGGATATTATAATAGTTGATGATGCTATAGAAAATATAGATAAATTGAAGATATTAAAATTATCTAGTAGGCTTGGTTTAATATCAAATAAATCAGATACTAACTTCTCTTTTATAATACCAAAACCATTTTTACCTTCACAGCTTATAGATATTGTTAATAAGCAACTTACTAAACCAATAGAAAGTATATCAATTGATAAAAATGATCAAGATGAAAGTATTATCACTTCTGAAAATCTTGATGTAGATGGTGGAATACTAAACAATAGTGATATTGTGGAAATTCAAAATATATTAACTAAAGATGAAAAAATAGATAATGATAGTGAAAATCTATATATTGATGAGATAAGTGATATCATTGATAATGTAATTAAAGAAATTAATACTAAAGAGGAACAGCAATAATGGATAAACTATTAGATAATGGCTCAATCCTTATCATATCAGGTCCTAGTGGCTGCGGAAAGAGCTCATTACTTAAAGAGGTATATAAACATATAGATAACTATTACTTTTCCATATCAACGACTACAAGAGATATTAGAGATGGTGAACAGAATGGTATTGATTATAACTTCGTTACTAGAGAAGAGTTTGAGTTAGATATAAAAGAGGGTAACTTTTTAGAATGGGCCCAAGTTCATGGTAATTATTATGGAACATCTCTAAAAGCAATAAATAATGCATTATTGGAAGGTAAAATAGTTATTTTTGATATTGATGTGCAAGGACATGATATAGTAAGATCTAAGCTTGATTCTATTACTACATCTGTATTTATTACAACACCATCATTAAAAGAGTTAAATCAAAGACTTACAGCACGTGGTACAGACTCTATGGATGTAATTCAAAAAAGAATAGAAAATTCCAAAAAAGAGATTAAAGAGTTTGACAAGTATGATTATTTAATAATTAATGATAATTTAGAATTAGCAGCGAAACAGTTATTAAATGTGGTACAGTGTTCAAAAATGAAAACAAAATTATTGAATAAAGATGCTATTATATCTTTATGGATGGGTATTTAATACTAATTTAAATAAATCTTAGTTATCATTCCACACTTCCTTTTAGACCTTTGCAATTATATTGAAGAGCAACGCCCCAGGATGGGAACATAGCAAGGCACTTTTCTTTATAGTGTGTTTAGGTATCTGAAAGGGAGCCTTTTTATATTAAATCTAAAAAATCACTTTTATAAATTACAATACTTTTTGAATTTTTATCATAAATAAATCGTCTATCATTAGCTTTAACTTTATCTAATATGATTGCTTTTATTTGTTCATTTGTTTTACTGTGTTTTCTCATTAATATAAAAAATTCTTTAATATCCATTAGTTCAAGATTAGTATAATTATGTGTAGCAGTATGCGTTGGATGATCTAGTTTATACAAGTTTCTTAGTTCATTAAATGCTGATTGTAATAAATCTATTTCTGATTGGAAAACAGAGATAATTTTATCTTGATTTTGTTCTAATCTATTAATCTCATTTTGATATTGATTTTTGCTTTGCTTAATATATTTTTTTAGGATTTTGATTTGATTATTTTTTTCAGAAATAATTTGATCTGATATATTGTTATTGACTTGTTCGTTTGAACTATAATTATTCTCATTTACTAGAGAATCAGCTATATATACAAGTGTTTTTCCATTTTCTTTGATAGCTTTTAGTTGTCCATTTTTTATTCTATAATGAATTCCTTGAATAGAAAGATTTAGTATCTTAGCAGCTTGAGCACTTGTTACCAATCTTTTACTATTCATTTATCTAATTATCTTTACTATCAATCTCTATTATAGTATGCACATTACCTCTAGGGTTGAAATCTGCAATTAGTTTCATAGATTTTGGATTTAGCTTATTGTATAAATTATCATATACTTCATTGGCAGAATTTTCATGAGAAATGTGTCTATTCATAAAACTATTAATATATAGTTTTAAAGCCTTTAATTCTATTACTTTTTCACTTGGTACATATGATAGTTTAAATGTTGCAAAGTCCGGATAGCCACTTCTTGGACATTTACACATAAATTCAGGAAGGTCAATATTTATTGTATAGTTTTTATTGTGTTCGTTAGGCCAGAAGTTTTCTTCACTATTGATATCAAAATTACTTATTTCATCTTCACCATATCTGCAGTTTTCACTTGACATTATATATCCTTAGTTTTTAGCAATTGAATTAAGATCACTATATGCAACTTCTAGTCTCTTTACTAAAGTTTCTTGACCAGACCTTAACCATTTTCTTGGATCATAATAACTTTTATTTGGCTTATCTTCTCCATCTGGATTACCTATCTGACCTTGCATATAATCAAAGTTTTTAGCTGTAAACTCTTTTACTCCATCCCAGAATGCCCACTGAGTATCTGTATCAATATTCATCTTAATTACACCATATGTAATAGCTTCTCTGATTTCTTCAAGAGTACTACCACTACCACCATGGAAAACAAAATCAACAGGCTTAGGATCAGTTGAGTACTTTTCTTCAATAAATTTTTGAGAATTATCAAGAATTGTTGGAGTTAAAACTACATTTCCTGGTTTGTATACACCATGCACATTTCCAAAACTTGCTGCAATTGTGAAGTTATCACTAACCTCTTTTAATTTTTCGTATGCATATGCCACTTCTTCAGGCTGAGTATATAATAGTGCATTGTCTATATCAGTATTATCAACACCATCTTCTTCTCCACCTGTAATTCCAAGCTCTATCTCTATCATCATATCCATTTGAGACATTCTTTTAAAGTATTCTACACATGTCCCAATATTCTCTTCAAGACTCTCTTCACTTAAGTCAAGCATATGTGAACTGTAAAGTGGTCTACCTGTAATATTAAAATACTTTTGACTTGCATCTAGAAGCTCATCTATCCATGGAAGTAGTTTTCGAGCAGCATGATCTGTATGAAGAACTACTGGAACACCATAGGCTTTTGCCAGAGTATGTATATGTTGAGCTCCACTAATTGCACCCAATACAGAAGCATTTGATGCTGGACATCCTTTTCCTGCAAAAAATTGTGCACCACCATTACTAAACTGAATAATAATTGGAGAGTTTACTTTTGCAGCAGCTTCTAGTACTCCATTTGCTGATTCTGTATTTACAACATTTACAGCCGGTATGGCAAAACCATTTTCTTTTGCATAATTAAATAATTTTTTGGTTTCACTACCTGTTAAAACACCAGCATTTACAACTTCTAATACACCCATAACTATCCTTATTTATTTAACTTTATTTTTGCTTCTTTTTTAAGTTTTTTAACAACTTTTCTTACATTTGTTAGAAACTTTTCCTGTGCTACTACTTGTTGAATTTTTATTTTTGCATTATCATAACTAGCAACACCTTCATCTTTTTTATCTTCTAAATATATTACATGGAATCCAAATTGTGTTTTAATAGGAGTTTGTGTAATTGTTTCCTTTTTAAGTTCTGCCGCAGCTTTACTAAATTCAGGTACCATCTGTTTTGCTTCAAACCATCCAAGATCACCACCATTAGCCCCACTAGGTCCTGTTGATTTTTCTTTAGCTAATTTAATAAACTCAGCTTTCATATCTTTTGATTTGTTCAGCGTATCAATTATAGATTTTGCTTCTTCATTTGTGGCTACTAAAATATGTCTTGCCTTTAGAACAGCTTTTTGAGTGAATTTATCTTTATTTTTAGCATAAAACTTTTTCATTTCATCTTCAGATACTTTTACATCTTTAGATGTTTTTTGCATCCAAAACTCTAGTGCTAAGTCATTTTTCAACTTGTTTAAAGCATTTTGAAATGCTTTTTCTTTTGTAATACCTGTTTTTAGTGCATTTTGTGCTAATAGCTTAGTATCTACTACTTGATTTATGATTTTTTCTTGAGTTTCTTTTGGTAAAGACTCATATGATACTCTGGCATCTCTAATAACCATTTTTATATCAGCAGCAGTTATTGCTTCACCATTTACACTTCCATATGATTTTTCTATTGCCGTAGCACTAGTAATTATAAGAGTTGCCGCTGCAATTGTACTTAGTAAAATTTTATTCATTTTATCCCTTTAAAGCTTTTTTAAGTAGTTGATTTTATCTAAAATATCCTAAAAAATGCTTTTCTTAAAGAAATTTTAAAATTTACCTTAAAAGCTCTTTAAATTTTGTTTTTTTTATGATATAATTCGCGAAAATTAAAATATGCTTAAAGTAAGCATAGATGACATGGAGATATGATGAGAATATTAATCGTAGAAGATGAAGTAACTTTAAATAGAACACTAGCTGAAGCTCTTATAGATGAGGGTTATCAAGTAGATACAGTAGAAAATATTAAAGATGCTGAGTACTTTATAGATATTAGAAATTACGATTTAGTTATTACGGATTGGATGTTACCAGATGGTGATGGACTTGAATTTACAAAAATAGTAAAGAATAGAAGTAATAGAACAGGTGTTATTGTTGCAAGTGCAAGAGATGATAAAGAGAGTGAAATCACTGCTTTAAAAACGGGTGCAGATGATTATGTGAAAAAACCATTTGATTTTGATATATTACTTGCAAGAATAGAAGCTAGATTAAGATTTGGTGGTACAAATACAATTGATATTGATAAGCTATCTATAAATCCAGATGAAGAAAAGATTATTTATGATGGTGAAGAGGTTGAGCTTAAAGGTAAACCATTTGAAGTACTAACTCACTTAGCACGTCATAGAGATCAAATTGTATCAAAAGAGCAACTACTAGATGCTATTTGGGAAGAACCAGAATTAGTAACACCAAATGTTATTGAGGTTGCTATTAACCAAATTAGACAAAAGATGGATAAGCCATTAGGAATCGCTACTATTGAAACAATTAGAAGACGAGGTTATAGATTTTGTTATCCAAATACGGATGAGGAATCTTCAGAAAATTAAATTATATCTAGGGAGGCACTTCTTCCTAGAGCAATCTACTTAAAGAGTAAAAATGTATAAAAGTATATATTTACAGTTTCTTCGACAGCTAATCATAGCTACATCATTATTTATTATTGTAATGTCATTTATTTTCTATGGTTTTACTAAAACAACACTAGAAGAAGAGATTAGAGATTCATTAATTAATGATGCTCAATTAATCAATACAATAAGTTCAATTGCTAATAAGCTGGATAATATTCCTTTTGATATGATTACAAAAAGTGATGTTGATGTTGATATTCTAATACTCAGTTTAGAAAGAAAAGTATACTTTAATATATATAAAGATGGTAGAAATAATTATGCAAAGCTTCTATACCCTTTCAAAGGTGACACTACTAAATTTATACAAATTGTAAAAAATATTAATAGTTCAAAAGCTATGCTAAATAAGATATTTAATAATATTCTGATTTTAAGTATTGGTGGTTTGGTAATGGTAATTATATATGCTATGACATTAGCTAAAACTATGTTAAGACCAATTATTCAAATAGCTAATAGATTATCTAATATGAATGAAAATACACTTTCACAGTTACAATTAAAAAATTTGCCTCTAGAATTTCACCCTTTAGCCAATTCTATTAATCAACTTACAAAGCGAATAGAAGGATATGTAAAATATCAAAAAGAGTTGTTTATAGGTGCGGCACATGAATTAAAAACACCTCTTGCTGTTATGAAATTAAAAAATGAAGTGACATTAAGAAAGTCAAGAGAGCAAGAAAAATATGAAGAGACATTAAAACTAAATATATCGGAAATTGATGGTATGAATAAGATGATTACATCAATACTTGATATTGGTAGACAAGAAGGCGCTCAATTTGAAAAAGCCATCCAGATTGATATAATAGAATATTTAAAAAGTAAAATAACTGGATATAAACTATTAGCACAAAAAGAAGAGGTAAATTTAACATTTACTAGCAATGAAACAAAATTTGATATTTTAATACAGCCAACTTTACTAAATCAGATTATTCAGAATTTTGTCCAAAATGCTATTAAATTTACCCCTGGAAATAAAAATATTAATATGAATACATTTAGCAATGATAAATACATAGAGATTAATATTATTGATGAAGGTATTGGTATTGATGAGTCTATTGACCTATTTGCTCCATTTAAACGAGTTGGAAATGAATCTGGTGCTGGTTTAGGGTTATTTTTAGCAAAAAGTGCTGCTGATACATTAGGAGCAGAAATAAGTATTAGGAATCGTAAAGATGGTAAGCAAGGTTGTGTGGCAAGCTTAAAGCTTTATATCAACCCTACTTGTAAACTATAGTTAAAACAGATCTTTGTGCTCTAGTTTAGTACAAAGATTTTGTACAACTTTTATCCCTGCATCTTTTGCTTTTTTAGCTGCAT
>CAZWLA010000029.1:0-15582 GCA_964633845.1 uncultured Arcobacteraceae bacterium
TAACAAAAAGGAGAAAAGCAGATGAGTATACTGATAATATTTAACCATCAACCATATGATGGTAGCGATGTAACTTGGAATGGATTAAGGTTGGCAAAAACCTTGCAAAACAAGGGCGAGGATATAAAGATTTTTTTAATGAACGATGCGGTTGATTTAGCACGTGACAAAACAATTAAACCAGAATTTTACGACCATGATTTAGTTGCTATTTTAAAAGAGATATACAATAATGGTGCTAAATTAAAAGTGTGCGGAACTTGTCAAGCAAGATGTGGATTAAACAAAAATGAGCCATACTTTAATGACGAGATAAAAGGTACTATGGATAATTTAGCTAGTTGGGTAATTGAGTGCAATAAGGTATTAACTTTTTAAAGTTTATAACAAAACATTGGAGAGAAATATTTGACCCTGTGGCTCAAATATTTCTCAACTCAGTCGTTATACATTGACAGCCAATAAAATATATGATATACTTTGGATATACAAATTAAAAGGATATATTATGACAGCAACTATTTCAAGTTGGGGCAACTCACAAGGTTTAAGATTTCCAAAAGATATAATGAAAGAACTACATTTGTCAATTGGTGATAAAATGAAGGTTTTAATTGAAAACCAAAAAATTGTATTAGAGCCAATCAAACAATCAAGGGAAAAATATGATATTAATGATTTAGTTAAACAATTACCATCTAATTATAAAACTTATGAAGAGTTTGATAATAAAATTGGATTAGAAGAATGGTAAAATATATTCCTGAACAAGGTGATATTGTAGCATTAAATTTTGATCCACAAAGTGGTCATGAACAAAAAGGTAGAAGACCTGCAATAATTATAAGTAATAAAATATTTAATCAACATCTTGGACTTGCGTTTGCATGTCCAATAGCAAATACTAAAAGAGATTTTCCATTTCATATTGAATGTGAGAGTGAAAATATTACAGGTTTTATTATGGGAGAACAAATGAAGTCAATAGATTACAATTCAAGAAATATAAAATTTATTGAAAAAGCAAATCAAAAGACAATAAGCAAAATATTAGGTATAATTGATAGCATCATACAATAAAATGTATAACAAATCAGGCCATTATACTAATATTTATAGTCCTGCCAATTGGAAACATTCCAAATCTCTAGAATGTGCTCACACTACCTAGAATAAGAAAGCACTTTTTAATTCCTTTTTGGATATCATTCGCGTATAATACAATAAAAAAGATTTTAAATTAATGATAGAAAAAAAAGAGAAAAACTATAGACCAAATGTTGCTGCTGTTATTTTATCATCTAAGTATCCTTTAAATAGCGATGTATTTATAGCTTCAAGAATTGATGTTAAAGATAATGCATGGCAATTTCCACAAGGTGGAATTGATAAAGGTGAAGATATTCAAACAGCACTTCTAAGAGAATTAAAAGAAGAGATTGGTACTGATGATGTAACAATAATTGCAGAATACCCTACTTGGGTAAGCTATGATTTCCCAGAATCAGTAGCAGCAAAAATGGCACCATTTGACGGACAAACACAAAAATATTTTTTAGTAAAACTAAATCCAGGAGCAAAAATAAATATCAAAACTGATATACCAGAATTTGATAATTATAAATTTGTACCTACAGAAAATATCTTTGATCATGTCACTTATTTCAAAAGAACAGTATATAAAGAAGTTCTTAAATATTTTAGAAAAGAGGGGTATATTTCATAATGCTTAAAGTACTAAAGTTTGGTGGAACTAGTGTTGGATCACTAGAACGCATACAAAATGTAGCCAATATTATCAAAAAACTAAAAGACAATGGTGATCAAATTGTTGCAGTTGTATCTGCTATGAGTGGTGAAACAAATAAACTAATTGAATATGCAAATAGTTTTAGTAGTAATCCAAATGCAAAAGAGATGGATACACTATTAAGTTCAGGTGAGCGAGTTACATCAGCTCTCCTATCTATTGCCTTAAATGAACAAGGATATAGCACTACATCTATGAGTGGTAGAGAAGCAGGTATTGTTACAGATACTGCCCATACAAAGGCTAGAATAGAAACAATTCATACAGACAATATGCAAAATGCTCTGGATGAAGATAAAGTAATTATAGTTGCAGGATTCCAAGGTGTAGATATACAAAATGGTAGAGTTACTACACTTGGTCGTGGAGGTAGTGATTTAACTGCTGTAGCACTTGCTGGTGCACTTAAGGC
The DNA here is from genome assembly GCA_964633845.1 of uncultured Arcobacteraceae bacterium. GTDB lineage: Bacteria > Campylobacterota > Campylobacteria > Campylobacterales > Arcobacteraceae > JADHTT01. The sequence goes on from CAZWLA010000029.1 coordinate 2,223, forward strand.
CGATTTATGTGAAATATATACAGATGTTGATGGTATATATACAACAGACCCTAGAATTGAACCAAATGCAAAAAAATTAGATAAAATTTCTTATGATGAAATGCTTGAGCTAGCTTCACTTGGGGCAAAAGTTTTACAAAATAGATCTGTAGAGATGGCAAAAAAATTAAATGTTAATTTAGTATCAAGAAGTAGTTTTACTCCAGAAATTGAGGGAACTCTTATAACAAAGGAAGAAAATATTATGGAAAAACCAATCGTAAGTGGAATAGCATTAGATAAAAATCAAGTAAGAGTTGGAATGTATGGTGTATCTGATAAACCAGGTATCGCTTCTTCAATATTTACATCATTGGCTGATGCAAATATTAATGTAGATATGATTGTTCAAACAGTTGGAACTGATAGTAAAACAAACCTTGACTTTACAATACCTACAACAGATTTAGAAACTACAAAATCTGTAATGAAACAATTTGAAAATGATACAGAAAATATTGATTATAAAAATGATATTTGTAAAGTTTCTGTTGTTGGTGTAGGGATGAAATCTCATACTGGTGTAGCTTCAAAAGCTTTTAGTGCCCTAGCAAAAAGTAATATTAATATTAGAATTATAAGTACTAGTGAAATTAAAATATCAATGATTATTGAAGAAAAATACTGCGAACTTGCTGTACGATCACTTCATGAGGCATATGAATTAGATAAATAGGTAATATAATATGCAAGAGATTTTAAATTGGACAATTAATACTATTCGTAATGAAAAAACTATTGATTCAACTTGGCTAGAAGAGAAAAAATTTGAATGGACACCTCTAGTTGTAAAATCTCTTAAATCTCTTGTAGAAAACAATAGTACAATCCTTATTATTACTGATGATGATAGACAATGGTTTAGTAAGTATATACTAACAAATATCAATAATTCAAAAAATAATAGACCCTATCTACCATTTTATGATCTAAAGTCAATATGTACAAATATAGATAGTGTTAAATCAGAGGAAGATATACAACTAATTTTAGATATGTTAAATATATCTTTTCCAAATGGTTATATATTTTGGTATATTGGAGATGGAAACAGTGCACAATCAATATTACCAAAATATAACTCTAATTCATTTATGTGGCTTTTAGATGAAGAGCTACCTAATAGTTTAAGTTTAACAGATGATGAAACTTTGGATATTAAACTTATGCAGATACTTAATCTTTTTAACAAAACATTAGATGCAGTGCTATTTGCTGAAATTAACTTGGATTCATAAAAGTTTTTAAATGAATCAAAAGTCTGAAATCATTATCACACAAGATTTTGAAGCTTTTACAACACAACTAATTGAAAACTTACCTCTTCACTCATCTAGAGTCATTCAAAATGAAGAGGAAGGAAAATATAATTTTAAAATTTCTCATGCACAAAAAGCAATCAAAGAAGCATATATTGCCTCATCAGATTTAAAATATATTATACTAAGTGCAAATAAGTTTGAAGTTGAAGCGCAAAACAAATTACTTAAAGTGATTGAAGAACCACCAAAAAATATAATTTTTATACTTATAACTACATCAAAATCAAACTTACTACCAACTATTCTATCAAGGATAACTCATAGATATATTACAAGTCAGACCCAATCATATGATTTAAATCTAGACTTACAAAAATTAGATTTAAAGGATATTTATACTTTTCTAAAAGAGCAGCAAAGAGTTTCAAAAGATGAAGCTAAACTAATTATACAAGAGATAATCAAACAAACGATAAAAAAAAGAATCTGTTTAGAAACAAATGAGTTAGAAGTATTATCAAAATCAATAAAGTTATTAGAATTAAATTCTAAGCCTATAAATATATTAACAACAGCTCTTCTTGCAATACTACATTCTAATAATCCAAAGATAGGTATTAAAAACTAAAATGCAATATTATAAAATTGAATCATACAACAAAGAACAACTATTTTTAAATTTAGGTAGTGATAGTAGTGGAGCTAAAATAATGGCAAACAAAGCAAATATGAATATGCTTTATATAAAAGATATTCATGTTGGTGCTGCAAATATTTTAAAACAAGATGCACTATCTATAGGTGCAGAAGTTGCTGTACCAAATGGTGTAATAATTGCAAAAGAAAAATATGTTGATGTGATTTTAATAGGTACAAATAAACACTTCCAGATATTATCAAAAAAAGAACTTACTCAACCATTTGGATTAAAAGAATTAGCTAAACAATTAAAAACTTTCATTAATCAAAAAGAGTTTAATACAAAGATTATGGGTGTAATTAATACAAATGATGATAGTTTCTTTGATAATAGCAGATTTAAAGATGATGATGCCATAAAGAAAATCAAACAAATGATTCACGATGGAGCATCTATAATTGATATTGGTGGGGTATCTAGCAAACCAGGCAGTCAAGCTATATCAGCCAATGAAGAGATGAATAGAGTTAAACCACTAATTGATAAAATAGCACAAGAACAACTATATAACGATGCTATATTTTCTATAGACTCTTATGAGCCTTTAGTTGTTGAATATGCACTAAAAAATGGCTTTAAAATTGTCAATGATATTACTGGCCTTAATAATAATGAAATAGCAAAGATTACTGCTAAATATGATGCAACAATAGTGATTATGCATATGTTAGGCTCTCCTGATACTATGCAAGATAATCCAAGATATAATAATATTATTTTAGATATTGATAACTTCTTTAAAGAACGTATAGAAAAAGCAAAAGAGTTTGGTATAAAAAATATTATTTTAGATGTAGGTATTGGCTTTGGTAAAACGCTTGAGCATAACCTTATGCTTCTAAAAAATTTAAGTCATTTTAAACACTTTGGCTATGAAATACTATTAGGTGCAAGTAGAAAATCTATGATAGATCAAATAACAACATCTAAAACAGAAGAAAGACTACCTGGTACTTTAGCTATTCATTTAGAGGGAATCAATAAAGGTGCTTCAATTATTAGAGCACATGATGTAGCAGAGCATTCACAAGCTATAAAAGTTCAAGAAGCAATAGATAAAATTTTATAAAATAGTATGTAAACTATTTGCCTTTTTCATCCACTTAGATAAGCTATCATAATCTTCATCTTCAAGCATCTGTTTTACTTTCGACATATGACCTTCAAAAATATCTATAGATTCAAGGAGATTTGTTCTATTTTGTCTAAAAATATCACTCCACATGTGTGGTGAAGATTTAGCTATTCTACTCATATCTTTAAATCCACCAGCAGCAAGAGTCACTATCTCTCTTGGTGTCTCATGATCCATAACTGTATTAGCTAATGCATAAGATATTGCATGTGGAAGATGTGACATATAACATGCGTGTATATCATGCTCTTTTGACCCCATATATATAATCTGCATTTTCATATTTTCAAATATATTAGTTGCTCGTTTTATATGTAAAAGTGTGTTGTCTTCCAAGTCACAAAGTACAACTATTTTATCTTCATATAAGCTATCAAAGGCAGCCTTTGGACCACTTTTTTCAGTTCCTGTCATAGGATGTGCTGCAATAAAATTTTGCCTAATACTTCTAGGTATATTGTTAACAATATCTTCTTTAGTACTACCCAGATCAATAATTGTCGTATACATACCTATATCTTGAAGGTCTTTCATAATTGCTATAATACCATCTACAGGTATAGCCAGTATAATCACATCACACTGCTTAATTTGATTTAGAGATGCTACCTCGTCAATAATATCTAGTCTAAGAGCTTCTTCAATATGTAACTTATTGTGATCATATCCATATACTTTACGTGCTAAACCATTTTGCTTTAATGACCTAGCAAAAGAACCACCCATAAGTCCAAGTCCAATAACTCCAAATATCATTTAAGATTCCTGCTTTGGTAAATTAAACTTTTTTGTATTCAATTCACCATCAGTGTTAAATGACAGATAATATAGTTTATCTTTAACCACACTAAGACCAGCTAAAAATCTAAGTGCTAAATTTGCTTGTAGTGATGCAATATGCATTACTATAGGTGCTGCAATTCCTGCTGGAGTATGATCAGTGATTGCAAAAACACTATCGAAGCTTGCTTCATCAAAGAAACATACTTGCCCATGAAACTGTTCTACACTTCCATATATCCAATGTATATTAGTTTTATTAGAATAGTCATTAATTAAAGACCTCACTGTCAGATTATCAGTTGCATCCAAAATTAAATCATATTTTGTACTTGTTTTCTTAGTAAAAGTATCAAAATCACAATCAAAAGAATTAACTTTTACATATGGACAACGATTTTCAAGTAAATTTTTTAATACATCACACTTTTGTTTGCCCTCATCACCTACTTGAAATCCTATTTGTCTATGAATATTATGTACACCAACCTCGTCAAAATCAACCAAGTCAATTTGTCCAATACCACTAGCACCAAGAGCAATAGCAATACTACACCCTAATCCACCACAGCCAATAATAGCTATCTTTTTATCTTGTAGTCTATTTTGTGTTTCCTCACCCCAAAGCTGTATCTGACGATTAAAATATGCGTTAAAATCACTCATCTATTTTATATACTCTTCATATTGCAGTTTTGCTTCATCAAGAAGTTTTTGAGCATCATCTAACTCTTTCATACCATCCTTATAGATATCTACACTTTGTGCTAGTGTAATCTCTGGATCTATTAATTTTTCTAAAATATTTTTTGCAGATGCAATATTATCTTCAAAACCAATATCGTTATTTTGTTCTTTATCCATACATTACCCCTTGATTAAATCTTGTACATAGCTACCAAACTTATCAACTTCTACTAAAAAAGCATCATGTCCATAGTCGCTATCAATCATCTTATATGTGATTAAATTTTCTTTACCTATTGAATTCATAGTATCTCTTATCTCTTCCATCTCTGCAGGCATAAATAATGTATCACCACTAAAAGATATAAGATGTAATTTTGATTGTATTGAGGATAAACTTTGAGCCAAGGTATCACTTCCCCTAGAAGCATTAAAGATATTCATAGTTTTAACAATATATAAATAACTTAAAGGATCAAAATTATGAGGGAAATTATATCCATTATATTCTAGATATCTTTCAACTTCAAATCTACCAAATAATTCATATAAACCATCATCTTTAGCATATCTTCTAGAAAACTTTTGATTCATACTAGTTGGACTTAAATAAGATATATGACCAGCCATTCTTCCAACTGCAAGACCTTTTAGGCCATGTTCTTTAATATCTTCAGGATCATAATATCCATCTTTAAAATCTTCATCGTTTCTAATTGCTTCTGTAGTTATCTTATTGTACGCAATAGCCCATGGTCTAGTATATGCTGTAGTAGCTAATGCAACTATGTGTTTTGCAAATGTAGGATATTCTATAGCATAACATAATGCCTGCATCCCACCCATAGATCCACCAATAACTGCATGTACATTCTCAATATTTAATTCTTTTAATAATCTTATTTGAGCTTTTACTATATCTGTAATTGTAAGAACAGGAAATTTTAACCTATAAGGTTCATTAGTTGCAGGATTTATACTTTGAGGTGATGTTGAACCAAAACATGAACCAATATTATTCATACATACTACAAAATATTTCGTAGTATCAATTGTTTTTCCATCACCAATAAAATCATTCCACCATCCTGGCTTTCTATCACCTTCATAATATCCAGCAGCATGATGTGATCCACTTAATGCATGAGTAATTATAATAACATTTGATCTATCACTATTTAACTGACCATAAGTTTCATAAGCTACTTCAAACTCTTGAAGTACTCTACCACTTTCACAATATAATGGCTCATTAAATTTTATCTTAGATGTATTAATTTGCATAGTAAACTATATTACTTTTTCAAGTGCCTCAATTAAATCATCAGCATTCTCTAAACCAATAGATAATCTAATAAGTCCAGCACCAATACCAGATTGCTCTAGTTCTTGGGCACTCAACTGTTGGTGAGTTGTAGAAGCTGGATGTGTAATAATAGATTTACTATCACCAATATTTACTACACATGAGAATATTTCAATATTATCTACAATATTTTTAGCAGTTTCCAAACTATCAACTTCAAAACTAAGTAAGCCACTATTTCCACCATGTAAATACTCTTTAGCTCTACTATAATTTGAATCAGATTCTAATCCAGGATAATTAACTTTTTTAACTTTAGGATTAGACTCTAAATATTGTGCAACTTTTAATGCACTTGAACTATGCTCTTTCATCCTTAATGTAAGAGTTTCTAGTCCTTGTATCATAAGCCAAGAGTTAAATGGAGATGGTGTTGCACCTAAGTCTCTTAATACAGAAAGTAATATTCTCATAATAAATGGTGGAAAAGGTAGATCTGCATATACTAAACCATGATATGATTCATCAGGCTCATTAAAGTGAGCATATCTATCATTCCCTTTAATTTTATCCATAGAAGTCTGACTATCTACAATGATTCCACCAAGTGCTAGTCCTTGTCCGGTTGTATATTTACTTGTACTATGCACAACAATATCACAACCAAGCTTTATAGGATTACATAAAATTGGTGTTGCTACTGTATTATCTACAACAGTAATTACATTATATTTATTTGCAATCTCTACAATAGTTTTAAAATCTGCAACTTGTAAGTTTGGATTTGATAAAGATTCAAATAAAATCATCTTTGTATCTTCATCAATTAAATCTTCCAAAGTATTTGGATTTGTAACATCAAACTTTCTAGTTTCAATTCCAAATCTTTTAATAGTATGATCAGTTAAAGTTGTAGTTCCACCATAAACTGCATTTGCCACAAGGATATTATCCCCAACTTCACAAAGGTTTACAATTGTTGAAAAAATAGCACTCATTCCACTAGCAGTTGCAATAGCCGCAACTCCACCTTCCATCTGAGCAAATCTTTTTTCAAAAACTGCTGATGTTGGATTCATAAGTCTTGTATATATATTTCCAAGCTCCTTAAGGGCAAATAAATTTGCAGCATGCTCACTATCTCTAAATTCATATGCAGTACTCATATAAATTGGTACTGCCATAGTTCCTTGTGAATCTTTTTCATATCCTGCATGTAATGCTAATGTTTGTTGTGTCATGATACCATTCCCCTTTTAATTAAATTTTTATACGTGGTAGTTTGGCGCTTCATTTGTAATTGTTACATCGTGTACATGTGATTCTTTTAATCCTGCACTTGTAATTTCTACAAATTCTGCTGTATTTTTAAATACTTCTAAATCTTTACTTCCTAAATATCCCATTGATGATCTTAATCCACCAATAAACTGATGAATAATTTCTCTCATATACCCTTTATACGGAACCATACCTTCAATCCCTTCTGGTACTAACTTATCTGCAGCTGTTCCTTCTTGAAAATATCTATCAGTACTACCTTTAGTCATAGCACCAATTGATCCCATACCTCTATATGATTTAAACTTTCTACCATGTGATAAGATTACTTCACCTGGAGATTCTTCAGTACCTGCTAACGCAGATCCCATCATAACAGTACCAGCACCTACTGCTAATGCTTTTGCAACATCACCAGAAAATTTAATACCACCATCTGCAACAATTGGTACACCATATTTAGCCCCCATAGCAGCACACTCATCAATTGCAGAAATTTGTGGTACACCTACACCTGCTACAATTCTTGTAGTACAAATTGATCCAGGGCCAATTCCTACCTTAACAGCATCAGCACCACATTTTATTAATTCTTCAACTGCTTCTTGGGTTGCAACATTTCCTGCAATAACTTGAATATCAAGCTCTTTCTTTATAGCTACAACAGTATCTAAAATACCTTTTGAATGTCCATGAGCAGAATCTAATACAAGTACATCAACACCTGCATCTACTAGTGACTTTGCACGATCTAATTGACCAACACCAATTGCAGCACCAACTAATAATCTTCCATGTTCATCTTTTGCTGCATTAGGATATTCAACTTTCTTTTTAATATCTTTAATTGTAATAAGACCTTTTAGTTTTCCATCTTTATCTACAATTGGTAATTTTTCAATCTTATTTTTATGCATCTCTTGAGATGCTTCTTCTAAAGTTGTACCTTCTACTCCTGTAACTAATGGCATTTTAGTCATTACATCACCAGCTAATTGTGAAAAATCTGTAACAAATCTCATATCTCTATTTGTCAAAATACCTAAAAGATTATTTTCACTATCTACAACTGGAACACCAGAAATTTTATATTCTCTCATAAGATCTTCTGCATCTTGTAGAGTTTGAGTTGGACTTACAGAGATTGGATCAACAATCATACCGCTTGTACTTTTTTTAACCTTACTAACTTGTTCTGCTTGCGTACCCACATCCATATTTTTATGGATAATTCCAATACCACCAAGTCTAGCCATTGCAATTGCTGCTTGATATTCAGTTACTGTATCCATAGCAGCAGATACAAAAGGAATATTTAAAGTAATTTTTTTAGTAAGTTTAGTTTTTAAACTCACCTCTTTTGGTAAAACTTCTGATCTTGCTGGTACAAGTAATACATCTTCAAATGTTAAAGCTCTTTTTCTAATTCTCATATTATAATATCCTTTTAATTTTATTTATAATTTACTGCTGATTCAAGGCTCATTGCCCCATCAAATAATGTTTGCTCGTCAAATGCTTTTCCAATTAACTGCAATCCAATTGGCATCCCATCCTTATCATTAGATACTGGTAATGAAATAGCTGGCAATCCTGCTAAGTTTACAGATATTGTATATATATCACTTAAGTACATCTCTAATGCTGTCTTAAAACTACCAAATTCTGGAGCAGTAGTAGGTGCAACTGGTGATAAAATCAAATCTGCTTCTTCAAATATAGATTCAAAATCATCTTTAATTAAATGACGTACTTTTTGTGCTTTAATATAATAAGCATCATAATACCCTGAGCTTAGTACAAAAGATCCAAGCATAATTCTTTTTTGAACCTCTTCTCCAAAACCTTCTGTTTTAGTTTTTAAATAAGTCTCTTTTAAATTTGTAGCATCTACTCTATTTCCATATCGAATACCATCATATCTACTTAGGTTTGCACTAGCTTCAGCTGTTGCTACGATATAATAAGATGAAACATGCTTTTTTGTATCCATCATATTTTTATGAATAATTGTATGTCCAGCTTCTTCTAAAGATTTAATAGTTGATTCAAAAGCTTTTTTAATCTCTTCATTGGCTTCTTCAATAAAATTATCAATCACAGCAATTGTAAGCTTTTTATCACTATTCAAGTTTGGAGTCACTGGAGTATAATCAATATTTGCAGATGTTGAATCTTTTGGATCATGTCCAGAGATAATATCATACAAAATTGCTGCATCTTCAACATTTTGTGTAATAGGTCCACACTGATCTAATGATGATGAATAAGCAGCAATACCATATCTTGATACCCTACCATATGTTGGTTTCATACCTACACATCCACAATAAGCAGCAGGCTGTCTAATTGATCCACCAGTATCTGTACCCAATGCAGCTATAGCTTGTCCAGAGGCAACAGCTGCAGCTGAACCACCTGAACTTCCACCTGGAACTTTTGTATTATCAACTGGATTTAATGTTTTCCCATAACAACTTGATGCAGATGTACTACCCATAGCAAACTCATCCATATTAGTTCTACCAAATGGTGATAAACCAGCAGCTTCAAGCTTATTAATTACAGTTGCATTATATGGTGATATATAACCTTTAAGTATATTACTACTACAAGTAATTTCCCAATTTTTTACATTGATATTATCTTTAATAGCAACTGGTATTCCTATACCAGCAGAAGAAATATCAGTATTTGTAAGCTGCTCAACATAAGCACCGATTGTAGTATTTGATTTTATATTATTTTCAAGTTCTGATCTGAAAGAAGAAATCTCATCTGCACTTAGTGCTAGTGCATCTTTTAAGGTGATCAATTATAGCTCCTATTGGGGATAACCCTATGTTTAAATATAGGGTATTGTAGCTAAAATCATGTATAAATTTGCTTATAAAAACTTTTGTATATTTAAAATATCTTTTGCTTTGAGTCTATGGTATGGTTTAAATACAAATTTTAGATATTTTATCTCTGAATATGTAAAACCTTTGACATCTTTATTGGCAATTGTACATTTATTATTATTTATTTCAATTCTTTTTAGTTTGCCTTTTACTTGTTTAGCAAAATAAACAAAAACAAATTGACCACGATGTGTTTTCTCAATTGCAATATAAAATCTATCATCTTCAAAGTCATTTTTTAATAGTTCTTTTAATTCAGGATATTTTGTTTGTGAAAATAAATTATCTATGTCAACTTTGTTCATCGTTCCTACAAATATTTTTGAATATATGTCAAAATATTTTTCCACTAAGTTAGACTTTAAAAACTCAATATCAAGTATATGTTTTCTATTTTCTTTTAGTTTTCGAAGAATCCAATTTATAGTACCAAAATATTTAAAGTTTGATGTTGTCAGTTTATAAACTTCAATAAGCTTGCTATGTTCAGGTTTAACAAACGGCTTTTTTTTAATATTTGTCTTAGATTTTAATCTATTCAAAATTAAACTTACATCTAGTATATCAGTAAGCCATACTGTACAATATGAAGGAAATACACTAACACCCATAGCTTCTTTATTTAGTATTACAAGTGCCTTTACATATAGTTTTGGAAATAGTACTTCTAATAGAGATTTTTTCTTTTTTAATCTTTTTCGTAAGCCCATAGTATCTTTAACTATTGTACTTTCTACAAAATAAACAGAATCTTTTGTAAAAAATAAACCATCAAATTCACTAATGTCTTTATATCCAGACTTATAAACTATTTGTGACTTTCGATCTATCAAAAAGCCATTTTTTATATTTTGTTGATTGTCTTGATGAGGACCTTTTACAATAAACTTAGTGATATACTTATTTGTAACTGCATACCTAATTAGTAGTTCATAAATTACATTTTCATAAACTTCACCAACAAAGCTACTATATGTTCCAATGTATTCAGGAGATTCTTGATCTATATTTTGTGATTGAAGCTTTAAAAGGTGTTTAATATTATAATCATAATAAAATATATTATCATCTAAAACATTTAGATTTAGATGCTTAATATCATCACCAATTAAAAGGTTCTGCTTAGAAGATTTGTTGTTCATATCGAATAAAAGCTATTACAGCAACTACTCCCATTCTATAGTTGCTGGTGGCTTACTACTAATATCATATACTACTCTATTTATTCCATCTACTTCATTAATAATTCTTCTACTCATAAGTTCCAAAATATCATGTGGGATATGAGCAAATGTTGCTGTCATACCATCAATAGCATTTACAATTCTGATACAAGCAGTATTATCATAAGTCCTATTATCACCCATAACACCAACAGATTTAACATTTAAAAGTACCGTAAATGCTTGCCAAGTTTTATCATACCAACCAGAACTTCTTAAAACATCAAGCATAATAGTATCAGCTTTTCGTAATATATCTAGATCTGGACCATTAACATCACCCATGATTCTAATAGCAAGTCCAGGACCAGGGAAAGGGTGACGACCTATCATTCTAGAAGGTAATCCAAGCTCTAATCCAAGCTCTCTTACTTCATCTTTAAATATCTCTCTTAATGGTTCAATAAGTTCAAACGTCATCCAATCTGGAAGACCACCTACATTATGATGAGATTTTATTGTCTTTGAAGGTCCTTTAACAGATACAGATTCAATCACATCTGTATAAAGTGTACCTTGAGCTAAAAACTCAATACCATCATGCTTTTTAGCTTCTTGATCAAAAACTTCAATAAATGTTTCACCAATAGCTTTTCTTTTTGTTTCAGGGTCAATAACACCAGCTAACTTACTTAAAAACTGCTCAGAAGCATCTACAGTGATTAGATTAATTCCTCTATTAGCAAACATATTTTGAACATCTTCAACTTCATTGCCTCGAAGAAGACCATTATCAACAAAAACAGGTACAAGCTGATCACCAATAGCTTCAGATAGAAGTGTAGCCACTACTGAGCTATCAACTCCACCACTTACACCACACAGAACCTTTTTATCTCCAACTTGAGCTTTGATTTTTGCCATTTGCTCTTTCGCAAAATTTCCCATATTCCAATTTTTTTCACATTTACAAATATGCTTTGCAAAATTAACTAACATTTGTCCACCCTCTACAGAGTGTGTCACTTCTGGATGGTATTGGAATGCATATATATTTTTTTCTTCATTAGCAATAGCTGCATATGGTGAATTCTCACTAGTGCCAATAACTTTAAATCCCTGAGGTATTGATTCAACTCTATCACCATGAGACATCCATACAATTTCATCATTTGTAATCCCACCAAAGATAGGAGAATTTAGATCTTCTATAGTTAATTTAGCTTTTCCATATTCATGGTGATCAGCAGGTATTACACTACCACCTAAATAGTGTGCAATTGTCTGCATACCATAACAAATACCTAATATTGGTAAGCCTAAGTCAAATACAGCTTTATCCACTTTATAAGCATCATCAGCATAAATAGAAGCTGGTCCTCCACTTAATACAATCCCCTTAGAAGTTCTTGCCTTTATATCTTCTATTGATTCATTGTAAGGTACAATCTCTGAATAAAAACCACTATTTCTTAATCTTTTTGATATTAGTTGCGTATATTGACTTCCAAAGTCTAATACTAAAATTGGTACATGTTTCATCTTTAAATAATCCTTCATAATTACTATCGAAATTGTATCAAATTCACAGTATAATCTAGCTGAATATTTTCAAGGGATATAAAATGGTTTGTAAGCTATTTTTAAGTAGTAAAAGACTATCATTCCACTCACATTTAACCAGGGTCATTAGCTCAGCTGGTTAGAGCACTCGGCTCATAACCGAGTGGTCGAAGGTTCGAGTCCTTCATGACCCACCATTTAGTGATGCGGGAGTAGCTCAGTTGGCTAGAGCCTCTGCCTTCCAAGCAGATTGTCGCCGGTTCGAGTCCGGTCTCCCGCTCCACTTATTTATGCTGTTGTAGCTCAGTTGGTAGAGCACCTCACTTGTAATGAGGCGGTCGGTGGTTCAAATCCTCTCAACAGCTCCATAAAACTTTCAAAACAATTAATCAAAACAACAATAACTCAAAATAATTTAATCTATTTACTTATAAATTAGCACTAAAATAAAAAAGACACAATTCAATTAAGAACTGTGCCTTTTAATTTCAATAAAAATTATATTTTATTTAAATCTATGAGTAATTCTACCTTTATCTAG
>CAZWLA010000030.1:0-15327 GCA_964633845.1 uncultured Arcobacteraceae bacterium
ATATTTTAGCTAAATTGTGGTTTTAGACTGGTTATGCAGGAGTTTTTAGAGATGCTCTTAAATAAATTGAATAATTATTATAATTTAGATTAGAATAAATATCCTAATCTAAAGATAACTCTTTTTTTCTCAAGTGGTTGAGCTTCTTTTACATCATAGTGTGCTAAATATGAGATACCAAAATCAATATGTACTTTTGGCATACCAAATGGTACATATTGAATTTGTGGTATAATATATCCTGCAGTCCCAGAAAATGCTTTCATAGGTAACTGACCTTTTAATGTAGCATTTGCAGTTGGCATATCACAACTTCTGTCAGTAGCTTGATTATGCTTGTAATTATATTCAATACCTAAATTTACTGTATGAGAAATTGGTTTTACATAAGATAAATCAATTTTTATTTCATTTCCAAAGTCATAATCATTTTTTGCATCTGGTCTGTATGTATATATTGCATTTGCATCAAATCTAGCATCATCCATAAGATTTGTATATCCTAGCATTGCTTTATATTCATATTCATCACTACCTAGCTGTACTGCCATTGGTGCTGTATTGTCACCAAGTTGAGATTGACCTGCAAGTGGACCACCTGGGTACTTTGGAGCTTTTACCACTTTATTATCTGCTTTTCCTATAGGAAATTTAATACCAGCACCTACAGAAAGCATATACCCATCTTGCTGAATATTTGCTAATGATTTATTTGCTAAAAGTACAATATCGCCAAGACCTTTATGATCAATCTCTATAGCTCCACCACTAGCTTTAGCTTGCATATGCTTATGTGGGATAACAATCATAGTATCCATGCCATTTCCTAAACCATATCTAAATGCTAATATATTTACATTTGCTTTTGCATCTAACTGCATAGGATTTGCAACCTCACTTGATCCATTATGTATAGTGTCTCTTTTAAGTGAAATATTTTTATATACCATTTTTAGTTTACCCTCAGGTAAAATCATACCACCACCGATACTATTTACTCCTGGTAATGCTACTGCTAATACTGATGTACTTAATATTGCTGATGCGACAATTGAATTAGTAATTTTTTTCATTATCTCTCTCTTTGTTTTTTTGATAATGAATATTATTATAGTAATACTTATAGCTTGCTTAATACTGATAATAAATATCAATATTAAGTATTTCTTATACTGCAAACATTAATTGAGATAAGAAAATTATAGTTACTACAAATATAAAGGGAAATCTATGTGATGTAAATACAAGTGGTTGTATTCCAAAGAAGACTTGAAGTACACCTCTTAGGCCTAGCCATCCACCTAAAAATGCTTTGATAGATAGTACGATTCTATCACTTTATCCAATTTTGCTAATGGCGGTTGATACTCTTTTATCTTTTTCTCATGAAACTCTAAATCAAATAATCCTGCCATTTGTAAACCTTTGTGATAATATGTATAGTAGATATTTTAGCTAAATTGTGGTTTTAGACTGGTTATGCAGGAGTTTTTAGAGATGCCCTTTATATAACCTACGGCTTTTCTAATGTCTTTTTAGCCTTTATTTCAACTACATTTAGATAAAATGAATAAATTTTATATACGATAATAATTAAGGATTTTTATGAATATTTTAATACTAGGTTCAGGTGGACGAGAATACTCAATTGGATTAGCAATCTCAAAAGAGGAAGAATCACATGATATAACTTTTTGTCCAGGAAATGGTGCAACAGACCAAATTGGTTCAAATATTAATATAAAAGATTACCATGAATTGGCACAATGGGCAAAAGATAATTGTATTGATCTTACTATTGTTGGACCTGAAGCACCACTAGTAGATGGCGTAGTAGATATTTTTAAAAAAAATGGCTTAACAATATTTGGACCAAGTGCAAAAGCAGCACAACTTGAAGGTTCAAAAGTATATATGAAAAATATATTAAAAAAGTACAATATCCCTACAGCAGCATTCATTGAAACTAATTCTTTAGATGAAGCAAGTGCATTTATTGATACTATGACAAGAACTCCAATTGTAGTAAAAGCAGATGGACTTTGTGGTGGTAAGGGTGTAATTATTGCTATGAGCAAGGATGAAGCTAAAGAAGCTGTTAGAGATATGCTAAGTGGTGAGAGTTTTGGAGATGCTGGAAATGCAGTAATCGTTGAGGAGTTCTTAGATGGGTATGAATTATCTATTTTCGCTATTTGTGATGGAGATAACTATGTTGTTTTACCTGCAGCTCAAGACCATAAAAGAATAGGTGATGGTGATACTGGACCAAATACTGGTGGTATGGGTGCATATGCTCCAACACCACTTGTAAATAATGATATATACCAAAAAGTAGAGGATAGAGTTATTAAACCAACTTTAGATGGTATGAAAAAAGAGGGTGCTCCTTTTGAAGGTGTACTATTTATTGGAGTAATGGTAGTTGATGGTGAACCAATTATCTTAGAATATAATGTTAGATTTGGAGATCCTGAATGTGAAATCCTTATGCCATTATTAGAATCACCAGTTTCAGATCTATTTTATAAGGGTGCTACAAAACAGCTTGATAAACTTGATATTAAAATCAAAGATCAGTATGGTGTAGCAGTTGTAATGGCAAGTAAAAACTATCCATATAGTTCAAGTGAACCTGCTGAGATTATAGTAGATGATATTCATGATGAGGATATTTTAAACAATACACATATCTCATATGCTGGTGTATCAAAAGAAGATGATAAATTATTTGCAACTGGTGGTAGAGTATTGTTATGTGTTGGGTTTGGTAATGATATTAAAGCTGCAAGAGATAGAGCATATGCACTATGTGGACAAGTTCATTTTGCAGGTAAAAGAATCAGAACAGATATTGC
Source organism: uncultured Arcobacteraceae bacterium (assembly GCA_964633845.1). Taxonomy (GTDB): domain Bacteria; phylum Campylobacterota; class Campylobacteria; order Campylobacterales; family Arcobacteraceae; genus JADHTT01. Next base: position 2,859 of record CAZWLA010000030.1, read on the forward strand.
TTATCAGGCGCTCAAATAAGGAATAATTTTGGATCAAAATAATAATATTGATATTAATAAATTAGAATTAGCAAATACAAGAGATAGAGCAACTGCATTTATTATAGATGATCTACTAATTACATTTGTAGCTTTAATAATGTTGTGGGATCAAATATCAGCTAGCAATGGTGACTTTGTAGATGTATTGACTATTTTAAATAGTGCATTTTTACAAATTGTTTTAATGAAATTAGTATATCAAACATATTTTATTTGGTACTATGGAGCAACTATAGGGAAATCTATTAAAAAACTAAGAGTGATTGACTTTAATCATTTTGGAAGAGTGACATTTATGCAAGCACTAACTAGATCTGCTGGTAGAATTGTGAGTGAATCATTTTTCTACATAGGTTTCTTAATTGCATTTTATACTGATAGTAAACAGACACTTCATGATAAACTAGGGAAAACTTTAGTTGTTAATGCTTAGATTTTTATTTATTTTTGGAGTTTTAATTGCAGTTAATAGTTTTGCAGCTAATAATAAAGAAAATGTTCAAATTTTAGCCGAAAATCTAAATCATAAAGGTGATATAATTAGAGCATCTGGTAATGTTCTTATCTTTTCACCTTCGTACTATATAACAGCAAAAGAAGTTATATACAATAAAAATAAAAAAACTTTAGAATTATTCAATGATGTAAATATTTTAAAAGACAATAAGCTTTTATCTATTACAGATTATGCATTTATAGATTTTATAAATGATACAAGCTTAAGTAGACCAATTCTTATGTTAGATAAAGAAACAAATCTATGGATTAATGCAAAAGAATCAAAAAAAGAGAAAACAGTACACTATTTTGATAGTTCAACATTGTCTAGTTGTGATTGTGATACTCCTTTTTGGAGTATTGGATTTACATCTGGAGATTATGACACAAAAGATAAATGGGTTAATACCTATAATTCTAAGCTTTATCTAGGTTCGGTGCCAGTTTTTTATACACCATGGTTTGGATTTACAACTAATACACAAAGAAGAACAGGGCTATTACAACCCACAATAGGTATGGACACAACAGAGGGTCTTTTATATGCTCAACCTATCTTTATTGCACCTGAACAAAATTGGGATATTGAAATTACACCACAGGTCAGAACAAAAAGGGGTGCAGGTTTATATGCTCAATTTAGATATAAAGGTACTGAAAATTCATATTTAAACATTAAAACTGGATATTTTAAAGAAAAAGAGAGTTTTCAAACTGAAAATAATATAGATAATAATTCACATTATGGATTAGAGCTTGACTATTACAATAAAAACATATTTGCCAAAAGTGATGATCAAGATGCTGTATCTGTTAAGCTATATGGGCTAAATGATGTTGGATATAAAAGTTTAGAAAATGTATCAGATTCAACATATACTACTGCAGATAATATTGCTACGTCACAATTAGATTATTTTTATAATACAAATAAATACTTTGGATATACAGAATTTAAATATTTCAAAGATGTAAGAACAAGTGTAGATCAAGATGCTATTGTTCAACAGCTGCCAAAAGTTAAGTTACATAGCTATTCAAAACAAATTGCAAATAGTGGAGTATTATATTCTGGGGATTTAACATATATAAATTATACTAGAGATACTGGTCTTGAAGTTAATAGTCTTGCCTTAAGAGTACCATTTTCTTATAATTTATCTTTATTTGATGATTTTGTAAATATTAATTTTAAAGAGCAAATACTAGCTAACTATATAAATTATCATGGTGACAGCAGTGGATATAGTGATAGAAAATATATGGAGACAAACCATATTGCAACAATTTCAACAGATCTTATTGGTTCGTATAAAGACTATATACATACATTAAATTTTCAATCCACTTTAACTATCCCTAATATTGTTACAGATAAAGGAAGCGACAATACTATATCACCAATTACAAAAACAGCTGAGAATATTAATTTTTCACTAAATCATTCTTTTTATGATAAAGAAAATTTAAAGCAAATTATAAATCATAAAATTGATCAATCTATTAACTATAAAGAATCTGGTGATGATCAATTTTCTGATCTAAGAAATGAACTAATATATTATTATGCATATGGTCAAATATCAAATAAACTAACATATAGTCATCAAGATAGTGCCATTGTCGCATCTACTTCTATTATTAATTTCAAACATGATAACTTTTATATAAATCTAAACCATACAGATACTCAAAATTATGAAGCTATTAATTTTACTATTGGTAGTATATTTAATAGATATTACAGCTTACAATATAGAGAAAATTATAACTTAGATGATTCCATTAGTAATATTCGAGAGTATTCACTTAATATAGATAAAAGATGTTGGGCCCTTAATATAAAACTATCAGATAATTTAGTAGCATCACCAACAATAGATAGTGATGCAATTAGGCAAAATATTATATATTTCTTATTTACTATGAAACCTATTGGTCAAATTCAACAGCAACACGTGATGGACAACACCCAAGGTAACTAGATGAAGCAAATACTTTTTAAAAATAGACTGGATAGTGCAAAACAATTAATTGATATCTTACCAATTAAAAATATGCTTCAAGAAGAGTGGATTGTGTCGTCTTCATCTAGTGGAGGTATAGATATAGCCCATGAAGTTGCAAATGTATTAAATACTTCTATGACAGATATTATTATCACAGAAAAGATATTTGCACCTAAAAATAGTAGTTGTGAAATAGCAATAATTAGTGAAACAGAAGAGCTTGTAGTACATGAAGAGCTAATGAAGTCATTTAATTTAACACTAGATAATATATTTAAAAAAGCAAAAGATATATACAACTCTAATGTCCAACAGCATGTATCAAAATATAGAAATGGTGATAGAATTGTAGATGTAACTGGCAAAAATGTTTTAATTGTAGATGAGGGCCTAAATACTGGACTTACAATGATGGCCTGTATTAAAACAATGATTAATAAAGGGGCCAAATCTGTATCTGTAGCTGTCCCAATCTTACCAGAATCAATTATAAGTGATATTGAAGCTATAGCAGATGATTTATACTATGCTCACTCTATACCGCACTTTGTATCTATAGATTTTTATTATGAAACATTAGAAAATAAAGATAAAAAATAAAAAAATTAAGGAAAAAAATGTCAATACTATGTGAATTAAATTTAAATAACCAAAATGAAACTTTCGAGTTTGAGAAAGTTGCAAAACAAGCAAATGGATCTGTATTATTTCAAGCAGGTAAAACTGTAATATTAGCATCTGTAGTTAGTGAGTTTGATAACCCCGTAAGTGAAGACTTTACTCCTCTTACTGTTCAATATATTGAAAAAACATATGCAAATGCCAAGATAAACGGTGGATTTATTAAAAGAGAAGGAAAGCCAAGTGACTTTGAGACATTGACTTCAAGAATTATTGATAGAAGTTTAAGACCACTTTTCCCATCTGGATATGTATACCCAACTACAATTACTGTTATGGTATTAAGTGTTGACAATGATGCTGATTTACAAGTGATGGCCTTAAATGCAGCTTCTGCAGCTTTATACTATTCAAATATTCCTGTAAATAAGTCTGTAGCATCTGTAAGAATAGGACAAATTGATGGTGAACTTATAGTGAATCCATCTCTAAAGCAGCAAGATAGCTCTACATTAGATCTATTTATTGCAGGAACATTAGATGAATTACTAATGATTGAAATGAAAACAAGTGCATCTGAAGAGATGGTTGAAGCTGATATTGAGTCATTTGTAAAAGTACACAATACAAATGAGATGGATGAAGATAATTTACTTGAAGCTATCGCTCTTGCATCATCTAAAATCAAAGAATACTCATCTACTTATGAAGCAGCATTTAAAGAAATTGCAAAAGAAAATATACAAGTTGAACTTAGAGAATTTACAATAGATCAATCAATTATTCAATATGTAAAAGAAAACTTTTCGGCAGATATTAAAGATGCTGTATCTAAACTTGCAAAAAGTGAGAGATCAAATAGTCTAAAGTTAATTACTAATCATATTCTAGAGCAAGAATATGCAATTGATAATCAATTTGAATATACTGATATTTATGAAGCAGTAAATATTATAAAAAAAGAGATTGTTAGATCTATGATTGTTGATGATAATGTAAGAGCCGATGGAAGAGGGCTAAAAGATGTAAGGCCTATTTCAATTGATACAAATATATTACCTGCAGCTCATAGTTCATGTTTATTTACAAGAGGAGAAACACAAGCTCTTGTAGTAGGTACATTAGGTGGACCAAAAGATGGTCAAATGTTTGAAAGAGTGACAAATAAATCAAATGAGACTGAAAATTTCATGGTTCACTATAACTTCCCAGGATTCTCTGTAGGTGAAGCAAAACCTATATTTGGTGTAAGCAGAAGAGAACTGGGACATGGAAACCTTGGAAAAAGAGCATTAGAACCAACAATTGATATAGATTATGGTGACACAATTAGATTAGTTTCAGAGATACTAGAATCAAATGGCTCTTCATCTATGGCTACAGTTTGTGGTGGTTCATTAGCACTTAAAGCTGCTGGTATTCCTATTTCTGATTTAGTAGCTGGTGTTGCTATGGGTGGTGTAATTCAAGATGGTAAACATGCTATATTAACTGATATTATGGGTCTTGAGGATCATGATGGTGATATGGACTTTAAGGTTGCAGGTACATCTAAAGGTATTACAGCAATGCAAATGGATATTAAACTTGGTGGAATTGAATTAGATGTATTAAAAGAGGCGTTGCTTCAAGCAAAAGAGGGTAGAGAGCATATCTTAACTATTATGGAAGAAGCAGCACAGAATATAGAGCCAAGCCAAGCTCTGCCTCTTGTAGAACAATTTAAAATAGATCCTAAAAAGATTATGGTAGTTATCGGTAAAGCAGGGGCTACTATTAGAGAAATTATAGATACATTTGGTGTTGCTATTGATCTAGATAGAGATAGTGGAAATGTAAAAGTAAGTGGTGAGGACAAACAAAAAGTACTTGATGCTTGTGAACATATTAAAAATATATCATCAAATGCTTCTAGTCATGGTCAAAAAAAGCAAATTGACTTTACTAAAGAATATAATTTAAATGAAAGCTATGAAGGTAAAGTTGAAAGAATAGTTGACTTTGGTGCATTTATCTCTTTACCAAAAGGTGGAGAAGGTTTACTGCATATATCAAAAATAGCAAGACATAGAGTTAAAAATGTTAACGATGTTTTAGATGAAGGTCAAAAGATTGCTGTTACAGTTATTAAAGCTTCTAAAGATAGAATAGAATTGGTTGCAACAGATACACTGGATTAATAATAAATCTTTTCAAAGAGGTGTGATTTACACCTCTTATATATTTACTAATAAAAGTTTGGAAATTATAGTTTCCAATACTAACAAATTAATATTACTTCTGATATAATAATCTTATGAGATATCCTTTAGATTTTGAAAATACATTTAGTAAGACTTACCTTTTCTGGTTAAGTAGATTTATTAGAAGTAAAATAACATCATTATCAAATAGACAAGTTACAGATAAGGATAGACTAGCACAAATTATTCAGGAATTAATTACTGGCTTTGATGATATTAAAGATTTAAAAGCTTTAATGAAAGAAGTTAGAAATATAGGAATAAATGGTGTTCATGTTTATTATTTGCCATTAGAAAAACTTTATAATTATATGATGAGATTTGGAGCTGCTTCTATGAAAGAGATAGATGAAGAAGTTTTGAGTGACTTCTTAGCAAGTGAAACTGCAAATTTATCAGATGCAAGTAAGAAAAACCATCGTATAGCTCTACTTGGATTCTTTAGTTATATTGATAAGCAAAATGAAGAAGAAAATGGAAATGCTTATAGATATGCAATAGAACTTAAAAACTGGGGTGGCTTAGGTGGTAAAAGTGGTGATAAACTACCCTCTTTCATGAATAAAGAAGAAGTAAATAAATTTATTACTGCTATTGATGAATATCCATATAAAGATACTGTAATAGGTGCTAGAAACCGTTTAATCATCAAAACTATACTTTATACAGGAATAAGAGTTTCTGAAGCAATTAATATTAATATAAAAGATTTTATAAAAGATGGTGATGCTTATGTTATTCAAGTTCGAGGTAAAGGAAATAAATCTAGAGTTGTAATGATAAAAGAGCGTATTATAAAAGCTGATTTAAGCATTTGGCAAGATAGCTGTAACTGTGAAGATAATTTACTATTTTGTAACCAAAAAGGTAAGAAGCTGACTCAAGCTTATATTAGTAGACTTGTAGAGCAGATATTAACTAGTTGTAGTCTTAGAAAAGATAAAAATGGAGCTCATATGCTTAGACATACTTTTGCTACATTACTTTACCAAAACAGTAAAGACTTGATCCTAGTACAAGAATCACTAGGTCATGCAGATATAAATACATCTCGTATCTATACCCATTTTGATACCAGTAGACTAGATCAGACTACTGATATATTTTAATTAGTGAAGATCAGCGTTTAGTACTACTTCTCTTGTGCTTCTAGAAGCTTGCATTTGACCTGTTACAGAGTTTTGTCTAAAGTGAATACCATTTAACCCTTGAAGTGCATCAGCTCTCATAGTATTTGAAAGTTCAGCTTTTGGATTAGCTTCTTGAATCTTAGCTAATTCAGCATCAGAAATTGTAATCTTAGTACCAGCAAATATAGCAACACCACCATCAATAATACAAGCATCACCTAATGGAATACCAGTAGTTGAGTTTGCACCTAGAAGTGTATTTTCACCAATAGAGATTGGATTACCATCTGTACCAGAAAGAACACCAAGGATAGAAGCTCCTCCTCCTACATCTGATCCAGCTCCAACGATAGCTGAAGATGAGATTCTACCTTCAACCATAACAGGACCTAATGTTCCTGCATTAAAGTTGATGTATGAAGCCCCTGGCATTACAGTTGTACCAGCAGCTAATTGTGCACCAAATCTAACTTTTGATGTATCTAGGATTCTAGTATTATCAGCAGGGATAATATGAGATAAGAATCTTGGGAATTTATCAACCATATCAATTACTGGATATTGTCCAGTAGTTTTTAGAGATACTTCATTTTCTCTTAACCAATCAAGTTCAATTGGTAATGTTCCAGACCAAGCTACATTGTGTAATAATCCAAATGTACCATCAAGACAAATCTTTCTAAGTTCTGCCTTACCTTCAGATAATGCATTTAATTTTAAATAAGCAGCTTCTACTGATTGTGGTGCAGCATCTTCAAAGATAAATACAGCTTTATAGTTTGAGCTTTCTAATAACTCTAATTCTTTTACTACTTGGATATTTTTATGAACCAGTCCTATAGCTTCTTCTACATATGGATTAAACATATCTAATGCAATCTTAGTAAATTTATTATTTAATTCACATACTAGTTCACTACCAGTACAATCTACAGATATACCAGCTTCATTTAAAGCTTCTAAAAATACTGCTGCACTTCCAAAGTTTTCACCCCAGTTTACTACTGGATATGTTGCTTGTAAAACTTTATCTTGATTTAACTGTCCTCTATCAATTCTAGCTATACCAAATCCAATTGGATTTTTATACCAAGTTTTATTTTGAATCTCTTCAACTTTTTCTTTAAAACCAGCTACTGAATCTATTAATTCTACCATCTATTTTTCCTTTATATTGTTATATTATTAAATAAAGCGATTTTACTAAAAAAATGCTTTAGAGTTGCTATTAGTTATTGTTTAAACTCTACAGTAAATCCACGATCTAATTTGTCTAGATCTTGATAAAATTCTAAATTTTCTATATTATAATTCTCAAAATATTTGTTCAAAGTATTTTTCTGATCATATCCCATCTCACAATATAGATATTTTATATTTTTTTTAGATGTTTGATCTATTATCTTTTCAAGAAGTTCATCTCCCCTATTACCACCAAATAGTGCATTTGATGGTTCATGTTCCACATTTTTATCTAGTTTAAAATCATTGGCTATGTATGGAGGGTTTGATATACACATATCATATCTATCATCTGCTACATTCTCATAAAGATCACTTTTAATGAATTCTATTTTTCTATCAACACCATGCTTAATTGCATTTCTTTTAGCTAACTCTAAAGCTTTATCATTGATATCAACAGCAACTATACTAATATCATCAATTAATAATGCTAGCATAACAGAAATTATACCACTTCCAACACCTATTTCTATAACTTTTGGACTTAATATATTTTTTAGTATAGCTTCTGCTTTTTCTACAAGTATCTCTGTTTCTGGTCTAGGTATTAAAACACCTGGTTCTACATCAAAAAGTTCACCATAAAAACTAGCTCTTTTAGTGATATACTCAAGTGGATAGTGTGTAGCTCTTTTCTTTACAAGCTTTTTAAGCTCAACTTCACATTGACACTGTTCATTGTAATTTAGATGTAACCATATTACATTTTGTTGTACAATACTAAGAAGAAGTATCTCTACTTCTTTAGCTGGTATATGCGTTACATCCCTAAGGTTTTGTGAGTATTGTTTTATTATCTGTTTATAAGTAGCCAAAATAATATCTATTTATCTTCCATAGCATTGATAAAGTTTGAATAAATATTTTCAAGCTCTTTATCTTCTTTAGCTACATCTATACCATCTTTTTCAATAATAGCATGCTCAAGTATTGCAACTCGTTTTATAAGATATGTAATCATTTTACCAGAGATATCTGGTAAATTATTATGATCTAGTGGTAGTTCATCTTCAGCACAATCGTTACTTGACTTTACAACTCTAGCTGGAATGCCTACTGCAGTTGAACCGCAAGGTACGTCAGCAATCACTACAGAGTTTGCTCCAACTTTTACATGTTCACCAATTGTAATATTTCCAAGTACTTTAGCCCCTGCTCCTATTACTGTATGTGATTTAATTGTTGGGTGTCGTTTACCATGACTTAAACTAACTCCACCAAGTGTTACCCCTTGATATATTAGTACATCATTTTCAACTATAGTAGTTTCACCTATAACTACACCAAATCCATGGTCTATAAATACTCTTCTTCCAATTGTAGCATCGGGGTGAATATCAACGCTTGTTAATAGTTGACTAATACCACTAATTAATTTACCTAAAAATTTAAAGCCTTTTGTATATAGCTTATTTGCAATTCTATAATTAACTACAGCCCAAACACCAGGATAAGAGAATAATAGTTCAAATCCTGAATGTAATGCTGGATCATTTTTCTTTGGTAGGCTAAAATCCTCTTTAATTTTGGCAAATAGTGATATGTTATCGTTAGTTTCCATTATTTGTTCTCTCTATTGTTTTTAAATAGCCATTATCTTCTAAATAACTATCTAGTATATTTTTTAAATTATCATCCAGATCTTTAAATAACTTTACTTTAAAATCTTCTATATCAAAATCTAGATCCTCTAAAATATCTAAAATCTTCTGTGATTTTAAGAAATTATCTGTTTTATATCCATTTTTTGTAAAATTCACATTTATTTCATGCGCAGATGCAAATAAATTGTGCTTCATCCCTAAAATATCTTGATAAGCACCTGTCAAAAAGAATCCTAAAAAATACTCTTCTTTTTTTAAATCTACATCATGTAAATAAAGTGGTTCTACTGAATCAAAAGGTATCTCACCATCACTATCACATGTGATATCCCATATTGTTGCTGACCTTATTGGTTTTTTATCAAGATGAGTAATAGGCATAATTGGAAACTTTTGTCCTATACCCCAAAAATCTGGTAATGATTGAAAAATAGAAAAATTAAGAAGATACTTTTCTTGTATTCTATCATCAAATTTTTTAAGTTCTGTATAATCATTAATACCTAAAAGAGTTATAGACTTTTTAATAATTAGATTTGTAAGTACCTCTGCATTACTTCTATCTTCCAAATCTACAAAACCTAGATCAAACAATGTAAGAATAGACTCTAGATGTTCTAAAGAATCATGCATAAATTCTCGTGCAGTCTTAATAGTCATATCATTGTATAGGGCATATAGCTCTTTTATAATATCCGGATTAGACTCTTTTAGTCTTAAACTACTTTTTTCATACTCACCACTAAAAAGTTCTAGAACTGGAGCTATTAATACTGAACTAGGAGCAGCTATAAATCTACCTGATTCTATAAATATATCTGGTGATATAACCCCTTTATTTTTACTAATTGTTTGCAAGGTAAATATAACATCACTAGAAAATTCATCCAGATTATATTCTCTTTTATTTTCATGTGCACTATACTCTACAGCTAATCCTCCACCAATATTTATTGAGTTTAGACTATTTGCACCCATCTGTTTTAGCTGGGCATATATATGACCAGATTCTTTTAGTGCTTTTTTTAGAGGTGCTATAGTCTCCATTGATGAACCTATATGAAAATGGATCATTTTAAAACTATCTAATAAATTATTTACTTTCAAAAGATCAAATGCATCTAAAATTTCAGTAGCACTAAGACCAAATTTTGAATTAATTCCACCACTTTTGGCCCATGTACCACTTCCACCACTATGAAGTCTAACTCTAAGACCAATATTTGGCACTTCTAATCCTAACTCTTTTTGAACTTCTATGATTGTCTCAAGTTCATTTATTCCCTCAAGAGTTAAAGTTATATCAAAACCTTGATGTAGTGCAATAAACCCTAGTGTAATCATCTCTTTATCTTTGAAGCCATTTACAGTAATAGGTGCACTTTTATTATTATATGCCATCGCTATTAATAATTCAGCTTTACTTCCAGCTTCAAGTCCATAATTAAGATCTTTACTATTTTTAAGCATAGGCAATAAAAAGTTTGGTAATTGATTAACTTTTAAAGGAAATACGGCTTTAAATTCACCCTTGTAATTATACTCTTTAATAGAACCATTAAAAGAGTTATAAAGCTTATTAATCTGTTTTAGTGTTAAATGTGGTAGTCTAAGAGTTAATGGTCCTTTGTTACCTGCTTTTCTTATATCTTGAACTATAGATATTAATGAAGGTTTACAGCCAAAATTAACTTTAACTAAACCATCCTCAATGATAAAGTTATCATCACCCCAAATATCTATACCATAATTATTCATAACTCTTAGAAATCACCTAAGTTAATAGTTTTCTCTTCTTTAGTTTTTAAATCTTTGATCCAAATTGTTCCATCGTTAAGTTCATTTTCACCAATAAGTGCAACAACTGTAGCACCTTTTTTCTGTGCATTGTTAAGATGCTTACCAAAACCTCTAGACTTATAATCTGTAATTACTTCATAGTCTTCTCTTTTTAATGCGACTGTTTTAAATACTGTATCTATAGCATCTTCACTCATCGCACCAATATACATAAGCTTTTCATCTGATTCTTTCATTTGTATTAGTTCTAATAGTCTTTCAATCCCTATAGCAAAACCAACCGCAGGAGTTGATCTACCGCCTAAAAACTCTACAAGTCTATCGTATCTACCACCACCAGCAATTGCACTTTGAGCACCAATATTATCACTTACAAATTCAAATGCACTTTTTGTATAATAGTCTAATCCTCTTACAAGATTTGAATCAACTTCATATTCAATATTATTTTGATCTAAAATAGATTTTAATTTTTCAAAATCAGTATCACAAGATTCACATAAACTTGTAGTAATTTTTGGAGCATTTACTAATTGTGTTTGACAATTTTCATTTTTACAATCAAGTACTCTAATTGGATTTGTACCAACTCTTCTATTACAATCTTCACAAAGCTCTAAATCTTGTAAATGCTTTACTAAATCCTCTTTATAGCTTGGCATACACTCTTTACATCCTAAAGAGTTTAATTGTAATTTATATCCTATTTCAAAGAATTTTAGCATCGAAGATATCATCATAATGATATTTGCATCTTCATAAACACTTACTTCTCCAAAAGACTCACATCCAAATTGGTGAAACTCTCTTAATCTACCTTTTTGTGGTCTTTCATATCTAAACATCGGACCATAATAGAAATATTTTTGTATCCCACCAGCACGATCAAGTTTATTTTGAACAAACATTCTTACAACTCCAGCAGTACCCTCAGGTCTTAAACATACATCATTTTCACCCTTATCGATAAACTGATACATCTCTTTACCAACGATATCACTACTCTCCCCTACACTTCTTTTAAACAGTGCCGTTTCTTCTAGTATTGGTGTCTCTAAATAAGAAAATCCATATCTCTTAGCTATTTTTGAACAATTTTCTATAAAATATGTAAAAAGATCACTATCTCTATCTTTTATATCTTTCATACCTCTTAAGGCTTGAATATTAGCCATTTGTAAACCTTTTATTTAATATTTGTAAGGATATCATTTTTTTGGTTTGGAAGTGCTTTTATGAAGTTGTATCACATAGTTGTTTGTAGGGGTATTAAAACT
>CAZWLA010000031.1:0-13514 GCA_964633845.1 uncultured Arcobacteraceae bacterium
AATTTTAATGCAAGTTATTCCGCTTAAGATAGTTCAGTTTTAGGGGAGGCTTACATGAGCAATCTTCTTTTCCATCTCTTTCCTTTATAATATTAACCAAATAGGTTATTTTTGTCAAGTGTTATTTATCTTTTAGAAAAGTATTGCAATATTATTTTATATTGGAGTAGTTGTGATGACTGAAGTTTATTGGTATATTATTTAAAAGTCTTTACATAAAGTTTTTCAACTTTTTCTCTTGCCCATCTATGCTCTACTTTTCGTAAAAATCTCAAACTTGACTTAATAGATGGTTCAAAGTTAAAACATCTTACATTAACATGTTCTCCAAGTTCATCCCATCCATAATGATCTACAAGTTCATTTAATATTTGTTCTAGTTTTATTCCATGTAGTGGATTATTTGAATTATGATTCATATTTATTTTCTCCAATTTTGTTGCTTATTTTTATCTTGAAAAGTCCAAGCTATAATTCTTGTTTGTTTATTGCCTTGATTCATATCTATAGTTTTGTGATTAAAGACTTTTACAAATTTTAATACTTTGTAGATTTTATCTAAATTTTCTTTTTTTGATACTAGTGTTGTAAACCAAAGACAATTATCTTTAAAATTTACACTCTCTTTTATCATCTTTTTTATAAATGCCATCTCCCCACCATTGCACCACAGTTCATTTGACTGACCTTGGAAGTTTAAAATAGGCTCTTTTATAGTACTTTTTGTAAGATTTTGTACTTTTCTCTTACTTCCTTTTAAAGCATCTTCTCTACTCTTATGAAATGGTGGGTTACACATAGAAAAATCAAACTTCTCATCTTCATCAATAATATTTTCAAACATACGATGCTTATCTTCTTGTAGTCTAGCTTCAATTTTATTTTTCAAAATATTATTTGAACTTACAATATTATTTACATTTTCTATAGAGATTGGATCTATATCAGATGCTATAAAATTCCATCCATACACGCTAACACCAAGTATAGGATAAATAGCATTTGCCCCTACTCCTATATCCAAGCCTTTAAGATTTTTTGACTTTTCAAATAGATCAGAGATATAGTGAATATAATCAACTCTTCCAGGAATTGGGGGAGATAAATAACCTTTTGGAATACTCCAATGTTTAATATCATAATATGAAAATAATAATGCTTTATTTAAAGATATCACTGCATCACTATTAGCAAAGTCTATAGTGATCTTGTCATATTTGTTTTTAAATATATATTGCTTGAAAGATGATTCATTTTTAATTAATAAATCAAAATCATAAGAGATATTATGAATATTTTTTTATGTAAATTTTTCAATACAATACCCTAATTTATTTGAGATAGATTATATCGAAATAAGATATAATACTTTTATGACAAAAACTATAGATTTTAAAAAATATACATCAATTCATATTGGTGGGAAACATAAAGTAAAAATAATAAATGACATAGGAGACTATTCAAAGTATCATATCATTGGTCGAGGAAATAATCTTCTTATATCAAATTCTCCAAAGCCAATGGCAATTTTAGGTGATGAATTTGATTATATTATACAAAAAAATGGGAAATTAATCGTGGGAGCAGCAACTACTAGTGGCAAATTACTAGCATATTGTAAAAAGCATAATATTGCACATTTTGAACTTCTTGCCAAACTACCTGGAAATATGGGTGGACTTGTAAAGATGAATGCAGGACTTAAAAGCTGGGAGATATTTAATCATCTACATTCAATTAAAACCCAAGATGGTAATATATTAAAAGAAAACATTCCACATAGTTATAGGCATACACAAATTAATGGAATAATATATGAAGTTACATTTGATATTAAATCTGGCTATGACAAAGAACTTCAAAAAATGTTTAATGAGATGCGAGACAATCAGCCATCTCTTCCAAGTGCAGGTAGCTGTTTTAAAAATCCAAAAGACACACATAGTGCTGGATATATGCTGGATAAAGCTGGCTTAAAAGGACATACTATAGGTGGTATGGCATTTTCATCTGTACATGCTAATTTTTTGGTAAATATGGGTAGTGGTACATTTGATGAAGCTATAAAACTCATAGAACTTGCGAAAGAAAAAGTAAAAGAGCAATTTGATATAGCATTAGAATTAGAGATAGTCATTATTTAAAGTATCTAAGGTAATATCTACCAAAATTATACTAGAATATCTAAAATTTAAAGGACTAATAATATGGCTAATTTTGAAGCACTATTTGAAGATGAAGATAACATTTTTGGAGGAACTCCAGAATCTAAATATCATGACATTGCTGCACAAGCAAATGATGAGATTGTAAAACATGAATTTTATAAAATTACTGAAAAGTTTGCAGTTATGGAAACACTTTTAGCTAAAGAGTTTGGAGATGAAGCTCTTGATAAAATGATTAAAAGCTATGCACTAAGCAATCCTGCTGAAATTGAAACAAAGGTAAAAAGCTTATTTGTAGAATTTACTGGAAATATTGTAATGAGATTGGATTCATAGATTAAAAAATGGAAGCATTAGATCAGGTTAAACAGCAAATTATAGATTTTGTGACACATTGTGGCGACAAACGAAGTTTAGAATTATTAGACTTACTATCTCAAGGTAAGATGTTAAGGTCAAAACTTATTTTAAAAATTGCTGGTATAAATGATGAAACAATAAAGCTTTGTGCTATTGTAGAGATGATTCAATCAGCTTCACTTTTACATGATGATGTAATTGATGAAGCAGACACCAGAAGAGGTCAGCCAAGTATAAATGCTTTATTTGATAATAAAACATCAATCATGTTTGGAGATATCTTATATTCAAAAGCATTTACCGAACTAACAACTATGGATAAAGATGTAGCATATACTATTGCAAATTCTGTTACAAGACTTAGTATTGGTGAGCTTCAAGATGTAGAGATGACAAATAGCTTTAATAGCTCATATGACAAATATCTTGATATGATCAATAATAAAACTGCATCACTTATTGAAGCTAGTGCTAAGGCAGCTGCAATATTAGCTAACAAAGATCAAGATTCTTTTGCAGCTTATGGTAAAAACCTAGGGCTTGCATTTCAAATGATTGATGATATTTTGGATATTACTCAAGATAGTCAAACCTTAGGTAAACCAGCTATGCTAGACTTTGCAGAAGGTAAAGTAACTATCCCTTATCTTTTATTATGGCAAAGATTAAATGATACGGACAAAACAAAATTTGAATCTATGTATAAAGTGTCTCTAGATAAAGAGCAAACTTTATGGATAAAATCTAAAATGTCAGATACTAATGCACTTGAAGATGCTATTGCTCAAGCACAATCAATTGGACAAGATGCTATTGATTCTATCAAAGATCAAAATAATCCAGAGCTAACAGCTATAATGGTAGCTATGATTCAAAGAGAATTTTAATGGCATATTTAATTACTAGCTTTACCCATAAAAATACAAATATAGATACTAGAGAAAAACTAGCTTTTAATAGTGATCTTGAAAAAGAGGTATTTTTAAAAGATACTTTAAATTCGAAAGAGATTAATGAAGCTATTGTTGTATCTACATGTAATAGAGTTGAAGTTATATGTGCTGTAGACAATATCAATATAGCGACAAATCACATCATTCAATCATTATCAAAACACTCATCATTGGATTTTGAAGATTTAAAGACAAGAGCAAATATATATGATGAGGAAAATGCTATTCATCATCTTTTTATGGTATCATCATCACTTGATAGTTTAGTGGTAGGCGAAACGCAAATCGTAGGTCAAATCAAAACTGCTTTCAAGTTTTCTGTATCAAAAGATTTTTGTGCACAAGAACTTGCACGTGCATTACATTACGCATTTAAGTGTGCCGCTAAAGTTAGAAATATTACAAAGCTAGGATCAGGATCTGTATCTGTAGCATCAACTGCCGTATCACAAGCAAAAAATATATTTAAAAATCAAGATAATATTAGAGCATTAGTAATTGGTGCAGGTGAGATGAGTACACTTACAATCAAACACCTTCTAAAATATGGCTTTGATATAGTGCTTATTAGTAGAAATATGAAAAAAGCACAAGCACTAGTAAGTGCAGAATTTTCAGATGACCAAGATAGAATAGAAGTAAGAGCTTATGACAAACTAGAGCATTCACTAAATAGTATGCAGTTATGTATCACTGCTACAGCATCTTCGTCACCTATTATCACTGCTAATATGGTTAAAGAATTTCATAAAACTAGACATTGGTTTGATATTGCTGTTCCTAGAGATATAGATGATATTAAATATCCAAATTTAAATATATATGCTGTTGACGACCTACAGTGTATTGTAGATGATACCATGAATTTAAGAGCGGAACAAGCAAAGCAAGCATACTCTATCGTTGTAGATATGAGAAATGAATATTTTCAATGGCTTAAAACTTTAGAGATCACACCTGTAATTAAAAATCTTCATTTAAAAGGTGAATCTATTATTGAGCAAAAGATTAATCATGCTATTAAAAAAGGTTTTATAGATTCTAAAGATGAACAAAATATACAAAAATTATGCCAAACTATTATGGCTGAATTTTTACACCAACCTTCCGTAAATATTAGATCTTTATCTACAACGATGGAAGCAGATATTATGCTAGGATCAATAGGTTCAATATTTGCAATTAATGATGAGAAGCAATTACAACACACAAATAAATCTTCGTGTGATATTCCTTGGAATCAATAATTAAAGGTTAATATAGTTTTTTCAATCAAAAGATTGCTGGCTATATCATCTTTGATTACTTCACCTTTATTCAATATAATTACTCTATTACTTAATTTTGATATTTCACTTGGATCATGACTTACCATAATAGTAGTAGTACCAAACTTATTATGAAGCTTCATAATTTCATCTTGCAACTTAGCTCTTAGAGAAATATCAAGAGCAGAAAGTGGTTCATCCATTAAAAGTAATTTGGGTCTATTCATCATAGCTCTACACAAAGCCACTCTTTGCTTTTGTCCACCACTTAATTTATTTGGAAATCTATATCTTAGTTCACTCATCTCTACAAGTTCAAGAAGTGTTTTAGCTAAATCTTTATCATCATTGACAAATAATAGATTTTCCTCTACATTCATATTTTCAAATAATGCATAGTCTTGAAATACAAATCCAATTTGTCGTTTTTGTGCTGGTAAATTATTTTTATGATCTTGCCATATTTGATCATCGACTTTAATATTACCATTAGAATTTTCAAGACCAGCTAATACTCTAAGAAGTGTAGTTTTCCCACTACCACTTTGTCCTGTAAGTGCTATAAAGTCACCCTCTTTTATTGAAATATTTACATTAAGATTCATATTTCCACTACTACCATGAAGTGGTTTGCTTATATTAATATCAATCAATGAAACCCTCCAAATTTTCTATTGTGACGAGAATTAAATATATAAACACTAAGCAATACAATAAAACTAATCGCAATCATAATAGCACTATACACATGTGCAGCACTGTAGTCCATAATTTCTACCATCTCATAGATTGCAACTGATGCTACTTTAGTCTCACCAGGGATACTACCACCAACCATAAGAACTACTCCAAATTCACCAACTGTATGTGCAAATGTAATAATCAATGCAGTTATAAGTGCTGGCTTTATATTTGGTAATGCTACTTTTCTGATGGTTTCAAATTTACTTTTTCCAGCTAAATAACTAGCCTCAATCATATTCTTATTTAATGATTCAAAACCACCTTGTAAAGGCTGTACCATAAATGGTAAGCTATAAAAACAACTTGCAATTACTAAGCCTGTAAAATTAAATACAAGTTTAATATCAAAAGTATCTTCGAAAAATGCTCCTACAGGAGAATTATGTGAAAGAACCACTAATATATAAAATCCAAGTACTGATGGAGGTAGCACTATTGGTAATGCAGTAATACTTTCAATTAATGGCTTAAATTTTGATTTTGTTTGAGATAGATACCAAGCTAATGGTACAGAAAATATAAATAATACAGCAGTAGTAATGGCAGCTAATTTAAAAGATAATATAAATGGTTCAAAATCTATCATAACATTACCTAACTATATATCCATATTTTTTTAATATTTTTTTTGCCTTATGGCTAAGTATAAAATTATAAAATAATTTTACATCATCCTTAGCCTTTTTATTTTTAAGCATTACTATACCTTGATCTATGGGTGTATAAAGCTTACTATCTACATCAATCCAATTTATATCTTTTTTATATCTAGACATTTGTTTTGAATAAAGAGACGACTTAGCTACTAGACCAATATCAGCTGCACTTACTGCAAAAGAAACTGTTTGAGATACAGATTCACCATAAACAAATTTATCTTTTATATTACTATAAGTATCACTATTTTCCAAGGCCTCTTTAGCAGCTATGCCATATGGAGCAGTTTTTGGATTTGCTACTGCTATTTTTTTAATATTTTTATCTTTTAAAAGTTCTATCCCTTTTGATAAATTATACTCTTTAGTACTAAAGAGTGCTAATGAACCTTTGGCATATACTACTGGTTTAGTAGTAGCTATATCCTCTTTATATAATCTATTTGGATATCTCATATTTGCAGACATAAATATATCATACGGTGCACCATGTATAATCTGTGCTGTTAGTTTTCCACTACTTCCTAAGGTATATCTCACTTTACTATGGGGATATTGTTTATTAAACTCTTGTATTAATTCATCAATTGCATAGCTTACATTTGCAGCAACTGCAATATTTATGCTATTTGCTAATAATATATTTCCAATAAATAAGCTAAGTAAAATAATCTTTTTAAACATGCCAAACTCTAACATTTTATATATTATGATATAATAAATTATGTCAGATCTAAATATAAAAATAGAAGAATTACTTACACAAAATGCCGATGATTTCCAAATTGCAAAAGTTATCAAAAGTGATATCAATGAGTATCTAAATAGTTTAGATCAAATTTTCCAGACCAATCAAGGTAAAGACTTTTTTATAAAGCATACAAAAAAGGTTGATGGTTTTATAAAAACTCTGTATAAATATCTTTTACGAAAACATTTTAAACAATATTTACCAATGAGCAATTCTATTCCTATTACTTTAGTAGCACTTGGAAGCTTTGGACGAGAACAACTCTGTGTCTATAGTGATATTGATCTTATGGTCTTATATGAAGAGGTAGATGGCTTTAATATTAAGCCAATTATTGAAGAGTTTATGGTCCTAGCTTGGGATAGTGGACTTAAACTTGGATCTAGAGTACACGAGATTAACGAGATTGAAGAAGTTGTAAAAACAGATATTACTATTAAAACATCTATTTTAGAGTCAAGATTTATATATGGATCAAAGCAATTATGGTTTTACTTTCAAAATAACCTACATAATATAAGATTATTTAATCAAAAAGAGTTTATAGTAGAAAAAATTCAAGAGCATAAACAAAGACTTTTAAAATATCCACTTGATATGCAAGCTAATATAAAAGATGGTTATGGTGGAATGAGAGAATCAAATATGATTTTTTGGATGGCTACAGTTATTTATGGTGTGGGAAATACTAGAGATCTTATAAATAAACAGTTTACGGACTTAGAGTATAAAGAATATAGATCAGCATTGGAATATATATTTAAAATACGAAATGCTTCACACCTAATTGCAAAGAAAAAACAAGACCAAATTATATTTGATATTATACCTGATCTAGCTACTAAACTTGGATTTAAAGATACACCAAATCTTACAAAAGAGCGACAAGCAATATCAAAGCTATTAAGTTCACTACATACTGTACATAGATTTTCTACAGTGATTATCAAAAAAATTATTAGACCATATCTATTTGATACAAATAATATTACAAAATTAAAAAAGTATAGAATAAAAAGAGACCTTTATATTTGCGACGATATAGTATATACATCTTATGCAAGAAAACCAATAAGCTTATTAAATTTATTAAAAGAATTAAAATCTTTACCAAAAAATGTAGAGGTATTTGACAGCTCATATCTATATTTTACATCTAAAATAAATACAAAAACTTTAAATATAAATGAAACAAAGATTTTAATTGAACTACTATCAAAAGAAAATTTATATCCTATTTTAAAACTATTTTATAATGGAAAACTTTTTACTACTATACTACCATATACAAAAAAGATATTAAATCAGCCACAATTTGATGGCTATCATCGACATCCTGTTGATATACATATATTAAATGCCATTAAATGCTTAGCAAATATTGAAGATCCTTTTGTTAGCACAATTTACTCCAAACTAACACAAGAAGAAAAGTCTATTTTAAATCTTGCTGTATTATTTCATGATATTGGGAAAGGTAGATCACAAGACCATCATATACTAGGGGAAAGTATATTTAAGAAATTTGCAAAATCTATTAGTCTAGATAAGAAAACAACTATTTTAACAGCCAAATTAATTAGATATCATAATATGATGAATAAAATTGCTACTAGAGAAGATATATATTCACAAGATGTGATTTTACACTTTATAGGACTCCTTGAAACTCCACAAGTATTAAATCTTCTATATGTATTAACCTATGCAGATATCAACGCAGTGGGATCAAATATATATAAAAGTAATACCTCATCATTATTAAGAGAGTTGTACAATCAGTGTTTACCTGCCTTTGAAAACAAAGAACTAATTAAAGTTAGTAGTAGAAGATTTTTAAAAGAAAATACTATTAAAAAATCTAAAGAATTTAATTCATTGGATAAAATGCTACAGAAAAAAATACTTTCTATTAAATCAAATCAAATATTTTTAAGATATAAAGCATCATCTATTATAAATATTGCGATTATTGCATATAATACTAAAACTATGGACTATAAACTTAGAACTACAGAAAGTGATTTTACTATATCAATTATTAGAACCGTTCCATTAAACCTAGGGTTTTTATTGGGTAAACTCAATTTCTTAAATATTAAATCAACAGGTATTTATCAACTTTTTGATGGTAAAAAATTCTTTGAAATACAATTTTCTCAAAGTGTAGATGAACTTGACCTTCCTTATATAAAAGAGATTATAGAAAGTTCATTTGATATGTCAAAAACAATTGATATTAAAAAACCAATAATTAAAAAAGATGAGATAAGTATAGATTGTAACCATACAGATAGCTTAGCAAAAATGACAGTTACAACTTTAGATCAAAAAGGTCTTTTCTCTTATATTGCATATATATTTGATAAGTTTAATATTGAGATAAATAGTGCAAAAATACACTCTACTAAGACAAGAGCAAATGACCTATTTTTAATAGAAAAAAATGGAAATTTCTGTCCAAATAAAGATGAAATTGTTAAATTATTAAGTTCCTAATAGACTTAAATAAAATAACAGTAAAGTCCATCTTTATCTACAGTTTTTGACTTTAAATCTATTAGACCTTCTGTTTTAAACTTCTTTAAAATTCTAGAGTATGTTTCTGGTGTCATATTTAATATCTCTGCATTATCTATATTCTTTGCTTCAAAAAACATCTCTGTATTATCACAAATAAATTTTGCTACTCTCTCTTTTGCATCAAGTACCAAATCATGAGATATAACACTTTCAAGGTTTTTTATTTTTTTAATAAGTGAACTTTGTATTTTAAATGATAGTTCTGGTTTTTCATATATAAGTGCTTTAAACTTTTCAAAGTTTATCTTTAAAAGCTCTACATCTGAAAATGCAAAAGCTGTAGCAGGGTATGGGATATCTTCAAAATTGGCTAATTCACCTATTAACTCACCTGGTTGAAAATACTTTAATACAATATTTTTATCTGCTGAAGTTGTTTTATATAGTTTTACGACACCTGATACTAAAAAGTGTAGGGTATCTGGATCATCACCTTCATAAAATATAATATTATTTTTTAATCTTTTTGATATAACCGTCATATTGGCAATTGATTCTAATATACTATCATCTAAATCTTGAAAAAATAATATATCGTTTAATCTACTTTTATCCACATCAACCCTTAGTGATTATTTTGAATATTTTACACAAAAAGGGTTTAAACTATATCTAAATCTTGATATATCAATATTTTATTTTATTTGTTCCATTATAGCATCTGATATATCTTTAAATTGTACTATATGCTTACCTTTATGATCACTTTTAAAAGTTACTGCATCATCATATGAAGCAAAAGGTATCAACTCATTACCCATTGGACCATATGTATCACTACCAACTACATAGTATGCTTTTTTACCATTAATAGCTTTTTGTGAGTAATAATCTGTAACTAATATTTTTTGAATATTTTCTTTATTGTTAAAATAATACTTCATAAGATCTTTAACTCCATCAAATGCAAAATAGTTACTATCTTTATAAAATATCTTAGCTGCCCATCTTGGGTATTTATATACAAACATTCCACATACTGGACACTTATCTTCTTTTTTTACAGATATAGTTTCTCCAGTACTTTTTAATTTACCTATTCTTACTACTTCATATAAATATAATGATACCATTTGCAATTGTCTTGGATTTAATTTTTTACATAATTTTTTATTTTTAATATCTGCTTTTAGATTATTGATCTGATTATATTTATCTAACTCAATATCCTTATTACACATCTTATTGTATATCTTTTTACCCATAGGGTATACTTTTTTATTTTTCTTAAGCATTATCATATCAAGATCTTTTTTTAAAGATACCGTTGCCATATTAAACGCTTCTTTAAAGTTTACTAGCTTTCCTTCATATTCATCTACAAATTTTAATGCATCATCTTTGGATGAAAAGCTTAACTTGCTCACTTTACTCATAGTACCAGGTATATCTGAATCAACTACATAATATGCTTTTCTCACATCAATTAATTTTTCTGTTTTATTATCAATAGACTTTATAGTATTTAGATCAACTCCATGCTCTTTATGATCTACCACTAAACATCTAATACTGCAATATTGCCTTTGAGTGCCATCTTTTGATTTTGCAGTATGTGAAGTTTTATAAAACTTTTTAATACTCATACCACATACAGGACACCAAGCTTTACTTTTACCATCTTGAACTAAAACTGGCTTTGTAATTGCTTCTTTATCCCAATCTTCTACCCATTCATTAGCTTGTGAAAAACTAACTACTAAAGCTAATAGCAATAAATATCTAAAAATCTTCATCATTACTCCCTAAAAATTATATAAGCAATTATAGCCATAGACTGTCAATTTATCGTTAAGTTACAATACAACTTTATTATGACTTGACAATTATTTAACACTTTTTAAATACAATATATGATGATTAATGATAATAGACGAAAAATATTCCTACTAGAGGATGATATACTCTTTGCTCAAACTATAATTGATTTTCTTGAAGATGAAGGTTATATTATAGATCATGCAAAAGATGGTGAAGAAGCACTTGAAAAAGCATACGAAAATGTCTATGACATATATCTTTTAGACATAAATGTACCTAAACTAAATGGTATAGAATTTTTAAAGCAAATAAGAGCCAATGGTGTTCAAACGCCTGTAATATTTTTAACTTCATATAAAGATGATGATACACTAAAAGAATGCTTTATAAGTGGCTGTGATGATTTTTTACGCAAACCATTTAAAGTGAATGAATTGCTACTTAGAATATCAGCCATATTAAAACGTACATGCAATGTAGATACTATAGTTAAAATTGCACCAAATACTATTTATCATTTTGAGACAAGAAAAATTACTCAAGATAATCAAGAACTTCAAGTACCACTTAAAATCATACAACTTTTAGAACTATTTTTAGAGTATGACAATAAAACTATCTCAAGTGATATAATTATAAATAGACTTTGGAGTGCAGGTGAACAGTTTAGTGATGGATCACTAAGAAATTATATTTTAACTTTACGAAAAATTGTAGGTAAAGAAAAAATAATAAATATCAAAAAATTTGGATATGAGATAAAAGGTCTTGACTGTGGGTGACCAACAAAGATTTTTTTTAATCTTTAATACAATCTTAGTATTTGTAGTATTATTACTAAATAATTACTTAATATTGTATTTTCAAATTCAAAATCAAATACTTTTTCTTACACTAATATCACTCACATTAACTTTGCTATATTTCATACTAAGCTTCAGTTCTATAAGTGAAATTTTTTCACTTTACGGAAAACTAAAAGACAAAATCCAAACCACTATGCATGAGATTAATACTCCAGTGTCTACTATACAAATCAATACAGATATATTATCATCAAAACTTCAAGATGAAAAAAATATAAAAAGACTATCAAGGATAAATCAAGCTTGTGATAGTTTATTTAAACTATATGATGAGATGGAATACTACATAAAAAAAGAGATTGATTATGTTGATATAAAAAGCTTTTCTTTAAAAGAGGATATAGAAGAACTTGTCATTCAATTTGATGATATAAAGCAAGATGTAAAAATTAATATAGATATTGATAATACAATAATTACCACAGATCAAAATGGATTTAATATAGCTATTTCAAATCTTATCTCAAATGCCATCAAACACAATAAAACTATATCAAATATAAGTATTTCACTAAAAGAAAATATATTGACAATCAAAGATGATGGAGAAGGTATAGATAGTCAACATATTTACAATATGTTTGATAGATATTATCAAGCAAATCTAAGCCAAGATGGATTTGGTCTTGGTCTTGCCATTGTAAAAGAATTTTGTGATAAGTATAAGATTGATATCAAGATTGACTCATCAACACAAGGGACAATTTTCAAATTGAATTTAATAAATATTAAGGACCATAAATGAAACAAACAATTATTATTTTAGGAATTTTTATAGCTGTACTATTTGCACTTTTTTCTACAACTGATTTTAAACAATCCAAAGTTGTAGTCCAAAATAATATAAATAAAACACCCATACCTATCAAAGCAAATGAACATAGTGATAGATATTGTAATATGTCAATTACTGATATTGACTATAGTGCTCAAGCTATTTTAACAAATGGTGATACACTATTTTTTGATGATATTGGGTGTATGGTAATGTGGCTAGAGGAACAAAAAAAAGATAAAGACCAAATTACATTATGGATATGGGCAAAAGATACAAAACAATATATCGATGCAAAAAAAGCATGGTACTTTTTAGGTGAAGACACCCCTATGCATTATGGATTTGGTGCTTATACCAAAAAACAAAATGGCTTCATAGATTTTAAAGACTGTCAGTTCAAAATTTTAAGAGGTGAGACTATGAAAAATCCTAAAATCAAAGGGGAAATACTTGGAAACAATTGATTACCTTAGTATAATATCTATTGCATTTTTAGGTTCTTTTGGTCACTGTATTGGAATGTGTGGTGGAATAGTTATCGCATATTCAAGTACAAAGCTTGATGAGAACTCTACAAAAATAAATCAAACACTTGCTCATCTATTTTATTCATTTGGTAGAAT
>CAZWLA010000031.1:13614-15074 GCA_964633845.1 uncultured Arcobacteraceae bacterium
CAATATATAAAGATGATCCAGCATTAAGAGAATATTTTCCATCTACATTTACTTATTCACAAGGTATAAAATAATGTATAAAATAAATCTACATCTAATCGAATATGCTATTAATACTATTTTGAGATCTAAAACAAAAAATATATTTATTACTACTATTCTTACACTTTTAGTATTTTTACTTTCATCTATATTTTTAATCTCAAACTCTATAAAATATGAATTAAATCAAAC
The DNA here is from genome assembly GCA_964633845.1 of uncultured Arcobacteraceae bacterium. Taxonomy (GTDB): domain Bacteria; phylum Campylobacterota; class Campylobacteria; order Campylobacterales; family Arcobacteraceae; genus JADHTT01. The sequence goes on from CAZWLA010000031.1 coordinate 13,849, forward strand.
AGTAGATGCTTTACCACAGATTATCGTACAAAATCTAAAAGGTGGTAAATCATATGATATCAAAACCAAAGTTGCCGATGAGATTTTAACAATTGCAGGTGTAGCTGATGCAAATCCTCGTGTATGGGGATATTACTATTTTCAAAAAGCTGGTGTTAATTTCTCATTAGTTGGTATAGATTCATATGAAACACAATACAAAACAAGCCTCAGCAATGTATCTAAAAGTTTTAATTTAAGTGAAAATAGTATGGTAGTTGGATCTGGAGTTAAAAAAGTACTAGAACAAAACTATTACGATAAATACTTTAACTTCATCAAGTCTGATGGTGGATTTAAGAAAATAAATATTGGTGGTGTATTTGATGGTGATACACAACTAGAATCAAATGATATGATAATTATGTCAAATGATAATCTAAGAGATATACTAGACATGAGGTCTAGTCGTGCAACGGATATTGTAGTTTCAGTTAATAATCCTATCGAAATAGCAATGGTAGCTTCCAAAATAAAAGCTAAATATCCAAATATGAGAGTTATTACAAATGAAGATTTAAAGATTAGCTATGCAAATATATTTGATTATAAAAGTGGAATCTTTTTAGCACTAAGTCTAATAGCACTATTTACATTTTTTATAATTATATATGACAAAGCAAGTGGATTAAGCTCTGAAGAGAAAAAAGAGATTGGTATCTTAAAAGCTATAGGATGGACAGTAGATGATGTACTAAAAGAGAAGTTCATAGAAGGTAGCATCATATCTTTATTTGCTTATATATTAGGGATATTACTGTCATTTATATTTGTCTATATGCTTCAAGCCCCGGGAATGAGAATGATATTTGAAGGCTTTTCTCTTCTTAGAACAACATTTGAACTACCATTTATATTTGATATACAGACACTAAGCTTAATATTTTTTATAACTGTACCTATTTATATAGCAGCAACTATTGTACCATCATGGAGAACTGCAACTTTAGATGCAGACGAGGTAATAAGATAATGGCACTTAGCTGGAATGAGATAAAAAGTCGAGCAATAAACTTCTCTAAAGAATGGGAAAACGAATCAAAAGAACACGCAGAATCTCAAAGTTTTTGGAATGATTTTTTTAATATCTTTGGTATTAGTCGTAAAAGAGTAGCTTCATTTGAAGAGCCAGTTAAAAAACTTGGGAGTAAAAGAGGTCGTATTGACCTTTTTTGGAAAGGTACACT
>CAZWLA010000032.1:0-15017 GCA_964633845.1 uncultured Arcobacteraceae bacterium
ACAAGCACCTTCAGATTATCCAGAGATTACACAGTTTTTAGTCGAACATGGTATTGATTCAATTTCACTTAATCCTGATTCTATTGTAAAAATGTGGAAAGTCGTAGAGGATTTAGAGAGTAGAATATAATTTACTCTGGAGTATTATAACAACGATCCCCAGCATCTCCCAGACCTGGCACGATATATTTATTATTATTTAATTTTTCATCTATTTGTGAAATATAAATATTTACATCATTATGATTAGACTCAATCACTTTTAATCCTTCAGGTGATCCAATAATATTTAAAGAAATTATTTTTTTAGGATCTCTTTTTTTGATTAATTCAATAGTATCACATATAGAACCACCAGTTGCTACCATGGGATCAACTAATATAATAGTTTTATTAGTACAATCAGGGAGTCTATCATAATATAGTACACTTTCATGCGTAGTTTCATCTCTTTTCATAGCTAAAAATCCAGCAGTACAATTAGGTAGAAGTTCAATAACACTATCAAGCATTGGCATACCAGCTCTTAAAACCGTCACAACAATTATATTTTCTTCATCAATCGATTCAAAACTATTTTCACCTTGCCATGTAGTAATCATTTTTTGTTTTATTGGTAGCTCTTTAGCTGCTTCATATGTAAGTTGTTTTGTAAGTTCTGCAATTGTATGTCTAAATGCAGGTGCTTTAGTATTTTGATCTCTTAATATTGTGATTAAAGTTTTTGTTATATTGTTTGATAATTCATAAGTCATTTTGTTAAATCCTTCTTCTTATTTTAATTATACTACAATTTAATATTAATATTTATAAGTAAGGACATTATTTATGTTTATACCTAAAAGTTCACTAGTTTATTCAAATAATTTAGCTAAAAGAGAGCATTTACCAGAAATATTTGGACTTTTTTGCTGGAATGTGTATAAGCAAACACTAAATAAAAATTTTGAGCCTTTGATGAGAACATTATTACATCACAATCAAGCTGATCTTATTTTGTTGCAAGAAGCTAAAATAAATAAGGATATTAAACATTGTTTAATTCCAAATTATCCTTATGTATGTGCTCCAAATATTGAAACAAAAAAGAACTATTATGGTGTATTAAATGCATCAGATGTACAAACAATACAAGCTGATGCAATATTAAGTAAAATACAAGAGCCATTTTTTAAAACACATAAAAGTACATTAGTAAATATATATAAATTACATAATAAAAAAAATATTTTAGTTGTGAATATTCATGCTATTAATTTTAGAAGTAATAATTATTATAGTAAAGAAATTTATAAACTTTTTAATATTCTTTTAGAGTATGATGGTGCTATAATTGTAGCAGGTGATTTTAATAATTGGAATCTTTCACGCACAAAATTATTAAATAAACTTATGAAAAGTTTAAAATTATGTGTCATAACATTGGATAGTCTTCATCAGAAGAATGTTAAAGCAGTTTTTGGTCATTCAATTGATAATATTTTTTATCGAGGCTTGGATTTAATAGAAGCAAAAACTTTAAATACTGGAAAAATATCAGATCATATACCAATTTATGCTAAGTTTAGCACTAAATAAAGCTTTGTAATTAAGTGATTTGTAAACTATTTTTATTTTTGATGATTATGCTACTAATAATTGCACCTAGTATTGCTAAAGCAATATCTTTTTGTGCATCCCATATATCACCTTGAATACCTAAAAAAGCAATTCCTAGATCTTTGTAAAATAGCTCTACGGCAAGCCATTCAAGCTCTTCATATATAGTGGCAATAGCTATAATAGCTAATATTGATATATTTGAAGCACTTTTTTTAGTAAAATAGTTTAAGAGTATTTCGCATATAGGCACGTATATAAATAATCCAAATAAAAAGTGAACAACCCTATCATAGTGGTTTCTCTCAAATCCAAATAAATTTGTAATATGATTAAAATGGTACATTTTAGAGTATGTAAAATGTGCACCAATTAGATGTAAAGTCCCAAATATAAATATAAGTATTAATGCAAATGTTGAAAATTTATATTTCTTATCAAGCCAAATAATTGTTGGAAAAACTATAAACACTAAAATATTTTCTAAAAGCCAATCTTTTCTAAATTGGGGATTAATAGCTAGTATGAGCCATATCACTAGAAATAATATATAAATATTTCTATGGCTAGAAGGTAAAGTATTTAAATTTGTACTCATACTAATATTTTAGCTATAATATTGTAAGTAAAAACTTATAAGGAAGGGGTTATTATGAAAAAACATGGTATTTCGATTGGTATTGATAGAATAGGTAGTGAGTTTTTTTTATCGATTAAGGCTGTTGGTAAGTTAACTCATGATGATTATGAGTTGATGATTCCAATGATTGAATCAGCACTTGATGGTGTAGATGAGCCTTCAATAAAAGTAATTGTTGATATTACACAATTTGATGGCTGGGAGCTAAAAGCAGCATGGGATGATTTTAAATTTGCTTTAAAGCATGATAAGGAATTTAGTAAAATTGCTATTTATGGTAATAGTGGTATTTCAAAAATAGTTTCAAATATCAGTTCATGGTTTGTATCTGCTCAGGTGAGTTATTTTGATAGTTATGAAGATGCATTAAAGTGGCTAAATAAAAAATCAATAAAATCTATGGATAGTGTTGAAAAAGAGCTGGAAAGTCGTCAAAAAGATATTGAAAATTCAATAGAAAATCTATTTAAAAAGCATATGAGAATTACAGATTTAGATGTACCAGAAGCTGATGATCAAAAGGCAGCTATGATACTAATAGATATATTTGAAAATCAAGTTGCAAAGATTAGAAAAGATGTAGCAGATAGAAAATATGAGTATTATTAGCTTATTATAGCCCTCATATCATCTTCAGTGAGGGCAGATACATTAAGTGCTACAGCTTTATCATATTTACTTCCAGCATCTTCTCCATATATAAGATAATCAGTTTTTTTAGATACAGATCCTGACACTTTGGCTCCTAGTGCCTCTAGCTCTTTTTTTATGACCCCACGACTTTGGCTCATAGTACCAGTTAGTACAATTATCTTATTTTTAAATGGGTTTTCATCAATGACTTTTTTTACTTCAATTTCAGGATTAATAATATCAAAAAGTTTTTCCATAATTGATCTATTTACCCTAATAAACTCTAACATACTATTTGCCATTTGTTCACCAATACCATCTAGTACAATTAGTTGATCGTATGTAATATTAAGAATCTCAAGACCAAATTCTAAGCAAATTTGACGACTTGCTACTTCGCCAATATGTTCAATACCAAGTGCATTAATGATACGGTGAAGTTGTGATCCTTTTGTAGCCTCAATGGCATCTATAAGGTTATTAATCTTTTTATCTTTAAAGCTTTCAAGACCTTCTAAATTTTCATATCTTAAACTATATAGATCTAGTACATCTTTTATAATATTTTTTTTAACTAGAAGTGCTACAATTTTGTCACCTAGACCATCTATATTCATACAGTTTTTAGAAGCAAAATATATTATACTGTTTACAACTCTAGCTTCACAATCAAGATTTTGACACTTAATAAGTATATCTTCATCAAGAAGTTCACTATTGCATACCGGACATGAAGTAGGGTGTTTTATATCTACTTGTGTACCATCTCGTCTATGGCTTAATACTTTAGTAATCTTTGGAATAATGTCTCCACTTTTAATAATAATTACACTATCACCAATTTTAAGATTAAGTCTAGCTATCTCGTCAAAGTTATGTAAGCTGGCTTTTTCTACGGTTGAACCATCTATATGTGTTGGTTCAACTATTGCTACAGGAGTAATAACACCTGTGCGACCAACTTGTAAAGCTATATCTTTTAAGGTTGTCACTTTTTCAACCGCAGGAAATTTATATGCACATGACCATTTAGGATATTTTACGGTATATCCTAAATCTATTTGTGACTCTAGTGAGTCTATTTTGATAACCATACCATCTAGTCCCATAGGTATTTTATCTCTTTTGGCTATGATTTCATGGTAAACCTCTTCAATTTGTTCAAGGTTATCACATAGTTTAACTATTGGAGGCTTAGCGAACCCCAGTGAATATATAAACTCCATCACTTCAGATGATTTAAAAAACTCAAGGCTATTTTCACCTATACCCCAAGCTTGAAAAAATAGTTTTCTTGAGGCTGTGATTGAACTATCAAGTTGTCTTAAGCTTCCTGCTGCTGCATTTCTTGGGTTTGCAAACTGTGCTTCATCATTTTTAGCTCTTTGTTCATTGATTTTATCAAAATCATCTTTTTTGATTACAACTTCACCTCTAATCTCAATTAATCCATTATAATCTATAGTGAGTGGTACAGTTCTTATTGTCTTGACATTGTTTGTAACATCTTCACCAGTGACTCCGTCACCTCTTGTGATAGCTTGTTTTAATTTACCATTTTCATATATTATATTTAAACTAGCTCCATCAAATTTTGGTTCACAGATAAATTGCATAGAGTCAATTACTTTTAGACCTCTATTTATCCAGTCTTGTAACTCTTGTGTATTAAATATATCCTCTTGTGACCACATACGAGAAAGATGATTTGCTTTTGTAAATCCATCTAGTACAATACCACCAACTCTTTGTGTAGGTGATGTAGGATCAATATCATTTGGATTATTTTGTTCATACGATATTATCAGTCTATTAAGAAGATCATATTCTTCATCTGTAGCAATTGGATTGTCATAAATATAGTAGGCATCTGCCCATTTTTTTAAAGTTTTTAATTGTATATTATATTGTTTAAGTGTTGTAATCATAAAGATATTCTATCATATAAAATATTACAATTTGTACTAATTATTTTTTGATTTTTATAAAGAAGTTTAAGTGATTTTGAAAAATCTGATCGGATAAAAGGAGAGAGAGTTTTTATCTAGCCCGATCAGTTATTTCTTTTGATCTATTCAAATGTGACCATATTATGACACAAAAAAGTCATTTTGTCAAGTAAAAAGTGTCATTTTTGTGACAAATTTATAAAATTCTTTGAAAAACAATGTTTTTTAGTGATTTTTCTTCAGTTTTTGCATTAAATGTATCTAAATTCTTCAGTTTAGTGACATATTTAAATTTTGTTGTATGTTGATTAAAAAGATTAATTATAAATGTACTATCAAGATCTGGTGAATTTAAGCATGCTAAGATAATGCAATTATCACTTGATATCTCATCTAGTCTTTTAATAATCTTTACATAGTCATTTGTAGCTTCAAAGCTTCCCTTTTGGAAAGTGGGAGGATCTATAATAATAATATCATATGGTGACTCTTTTTTAATCTTTGAAAAAGACTTTAATATATTGTGAGGATGAAATTTTACTTTTTTTGTATCAAGATTATTTATATGATGATTTTCTCTACCTCTTGTTAAGGCACCTTTAGACATATCATAATTTGTGACACTTTTTGCCCCACCTTTGATAGCTGCAAGTGAAAATCCACAAGTATATGAAAATAGATTTAATACTTTTTTATCTTTTGATATTGATTTTATGAATTCTCTACCATTTTTCATATCCGGAAAATATCCTGAGTTTTGGTTTGATTTTAAATTTAATATAAATTTTAATCCATTTTCTCTTGCATAAGCTTCATCCGGAATCTTACCTACTAAAGTCTCTGTATGACTATTCTTTGTGTATCTTCTTTGAAGTATGATTGTGTTATGTCTTGTAATTTTGATAAATTCTTTTAGCATAGCTATTAGTTTGCTTTCAAGTTCTTTCTCACATTCAAAATAAAAAGCTACACTTAAAATAGTATCAATAGAGTCAATTGTAAGAAAATTGAACCCTTCATGTAATCCACCACGACCATGAAATAGTCTTTTAAATTCTTCTGATAAGTTTTGGTTATTTATTTCTAAAAGGTCTTTTAATTTATCTATATGCAGCATTAGTCATCTTCGTTATGTGTAAGTGTCATCTCGTATACCCATGCTTGTAAATATCGCATATCATCATATATTTTAAATGCTTTATCTAAAATTTCTTCACTATAAAATACATTATCAATTTTAAATGTTTTGTATGCAAACATTGCACCAAAAAAATATAAGTATAGATAAGTATCTTCTTTACTGATCCCTCTTGGTAATCTTTTGAATTTTGCCTCTGGAAGATCATATCCTTTTGCTTTAATATCTTCTAAAATATTATGTAATTCTTCCCTTTTTTCATCATTTTTTAAATACTCTCTAAATGTTTTAAGAAGGGGTTGTTTAAAGTTTCTAATGCCACTTGCTATAAAGTATTCATCTTTATCAAAGTGCATATAAAATGAGCTACTTTGCATTCTATGTCCAGTTCCTTGCCAAAATAAAATACCTATTTTAGATTTTATAGGTGTTTTATCTTTGCTAAATCGTACATCTCTATATATTTTAAAAAGTGACTTAGATACTTTTGGGCTAAAGTTAATAGATGGCACAAGTATTTGAAGTGTCTCTCCCATCTCTTGTACATAAGATTCTGTTATATTTTTTATCTTATTTTCGTAAATATCTCTATGATCTTCAAACCATACTTTTGTATTGTTTTTTGATAAGTCTTTTAGAAACTTAATCCCTTTTTTTGAAAAGCCTTTAAATTGCATTGATATACTTATTTTATTAAAATTGGAAAATATTTTGGAGACTTTTCTAAAAGCCTTTGATAAATTTTTTCAAAATCAGTAGAAAATACTCTAGTATCCCCAATAGATGTAATAAAGTTTGTATCGCCTATCCATCTAGGTACTACATGAAAGTGTATATGTTCTGCAATTCCAGCACCACCTACTTGACCTAAATTCATTCCAAGATTAACCCCTTGAGCATTAATAGTATCTTTTAAAAGTTTAACACCATTTTGTGCTAGTTTTGTCATATGAGCCCAAACATCAGGATCTAAATCTTCTAACTTATCTGTATGTAAATGAGGTATCACCATAAAGTGGCCAGGTGAATAAGGATATTTATTCATCACTATGAAACAATGCTCATCACGATATAGTACACCTAAAGCTTCAGAGTCTTCTGGATGATTTGTAATATGACAAAATACACAACCATCTATATTTTTTTGAGTACTTACATATTCACTTCGCCAAGGGCTGTAAAGTCTATCCATTTTAAACTCTCCTAAATAAAATTTGGTGCATCATTTGCAAATAATATTAAATCACCAGCTTGTGTGTGCTTGGCTAGTGTATTTTCCATTTGAGCTTTATCATCAAGGATAATAATTTTGTCTTTATCAATATTATGTTCAAGTACTTCTTTATTTAAACTACCTGTAATAATCACAAGATCAAAGACTTTATTAATCTCTTTAGCTAATGTTGTATTTGCTTCTATTGTTGATTCTACAAGGCCTGGAGTGATAATAACTTTTCTTCCTGTATGTGTTGCACTAATTTTGATAGCTTCAAGCATCCCTTCTAAGTTTCCATTGAAACTATCATCAAGGATTATTTTTCCACCTGCTTCAATCTTTTGAAGTCTATTATCTACACTTTGTAAGCTTTTAAATGCTTCTTTGATTTGATTTAAATCCATTCCAATTTTATGTGCCATTAAAATTACAGCTGTTAGATTTATAGCATTAAATGAACCTAAAATAGGTGCTTCAAAAATTTCAGTATTTTTATCTATATCAATTGAAAACTTAATACCATTTAGATCTGATTGTAGTATTTGAAGATTATTTGGAAATTTTGTAATAGTATCATAATCTTTTATTGGGACAGAATCGTGTATAAATCCATGCTCTAATTTTGGTGATTGAAGTAGTTCCATTTTTGTATAGATGATATTGTCAAGAGTTTTAAAGTATTCTATATGTTGCTCTCCAACACTTCCTATAATTGCATATTGAGGCTCTAAAAAATTACTAATTGTTGCAATGTCTCCAGTCTTTCTTGCTCCTGCCTCAGCTATATAGATATCTATATTTTCTGGTAGATCAATATTTACATCTTTGATAAGTCCAGCTATTGTATTAACACTTCGTGGTGTCATATATGCTTTAAATTTTTTTGAAAGTACTTGATGTAAATAATTTTTGATTGATGTTTTTCCAAATGATGCTGTAATAGCGATAATCTTTAAATCTTTTTTCTTTTTTAGTTTCTCTTTTGCTTGTGCTTTAAATCTTTGTAAAAATATTAGTTCAAGTGCAGTTGAAATAGCATATGTGATTAAAAGAGGGATAATTACTCCTGCCTTTTCACAACTATTACTACTTAAACATAATGCTAAAACAGCTAGTGTTGTAAATAGTAAGATAGCTAAAAATCTTTTAACTCTCATTGTAAATACAAGCTTTCTATCAAGTTTTTTATACCAATATAAAAATACTGGAATATGAAAAATATAAAAATATATTATAAAATTAGTAGTATCTAAAAAATAGTATAGAAAAAATGGAACTATAAAGTAAAATAGATGCCACTGCTTTTTATGATGTTTTGTTACGACTCGTTCAATTTGGTAATTGTACCATTGTAGATTGGTAACAAGATACCATCCAAGAGTCATTGTCAATAAAAAAATTGTAAAAATATGAAAAAATTCCAATAGCTTATCCTCTAGGTTAATAGTTAATAAGATTTTACCATTTACTTACTAATTATTTAGAAAAATCTGTATCATAAATATATTTTGAAACTTCAATTGTAGTATCAAGAGGAAATGCAAGTTGAGGCATAAGATCATATTTTTTAATAGCATCACTCATAATAGATGTTTCTTCTTGTGGGTCATGTACCCATTTTGACATATAGTCTACAAAATCTTCTTTTTTGGGAAATGCATCAAGATATCTTGATCGTATCTCATGTGCAGATGGAGCTGAGATTGATTTAGTTGGATGATGACAAGTGACACAATTACCTTGCCAAAGTATTGTACCCATTTCTATAGCATGTAGATTATAAATAATAGTTACTAAGATTATAGCTAGTCTAAACATCTTACTTAATCTATATTTCTTAAAATATTTTGTTCAATATCATCACTATGTCGTAAGAAAAAGTAGTGATCATCATCATATGATTTAAATTTTGAATTTTCAATAAGAGAATGGATAAGTTTACCACTACTTAATGTCGTTGCAGTATCTGTGTCTCCCCAAAAAAGAAGTGCTTGACCTTTGTACTTTTTAAACTCTTCATTAAACTCTTCATCAACTACATTTTTAAATGTTTCGTACATGTTTTCTGGCATCATATTTACATCGCCACTTCTAAGTAGTTTTGTAACTTTTGCTAGTCCAAACTTATTAAATATTTTTGCCATTTTAATACTTAAAAGTGTTTTAGCATTTTTCTCTTCAACTATACCAGCTGAACTTAATAATACTAGAGTAGGTGGATTTAATAGTGTAGAGACCTTACCTCCAAAACTATGTCCAGCAATAATTGATGCTTGTGCATTAATCTCTTCTAAAAATAGCTTTACAATATTTGCATAGTCAAAAGTAGTAAGAGTTGTGTCATTTGAACTTTTTCCAAATCCTGGCATATCTACATATATATGTTTAAAATTTTTAAATTTTGTTTCAAAAGCCTGCTTCATAATCTCTTTATTTGAACCCCATCCATGAAGAAATACAATTATTTCAACTTTACTTGGATTTATGATTTCATAGCTAATGTTGAAGTTATTATTTTTATATGAGATTTGTTTTAAGGCCATTGATTTTATACTTTGTTATACTCTAATCACTTCAACCGTATCACCAGCTTTAAGTGTTGCTGAGTCTTCTTTTTGATAAAGTAGGGCACAGTTATCTAGCATATTAGTTAATATTGCACTAGTTCCTGTCTTTTTACCATCAAAATTCACTTCATATGAGCCATTGTTATTTACTAAATTACAAGCTGTAAATATTGTCTTAGGAGCTTTTTTAGCAAAGTTTTGTGTGATAGTAGCTTTAATGATTTCAAGCTCTTTATGACCACCTTTAAACTTATAAATAAGTGGTAGTACATAAAGCATAAATGTTACTGTTGAACTATATGCAAATCCAGGAAGACCTATGATAAACTTCTCACCTTTTTGTGCAAAAAGTATATGTTGCCCTGGTTTAATATTTACACCTTGGAAAAGTACAGTAGCCTCAAGTTCGTCTTTGATTATATCTTTTACATAATCATAATCACCTACAGAAACACCACCTGTCGTTACCACAATATCGGCATTTGATAAGGCATTTTTAAGAAGGTTTGTAATAGATTTTTTATCATCTTCTACTACACCCATTTGATGTACATCTGCGCCATTTTGTCTTGCTATTGCTTCAAGTGTAAGATGGTTTGAAGATCTTATTTGTGCTTTGTTTGTTTGCTCTTCACCAAGATCAAGTATTTCACTTCCTGTACTAGCAATTGCTACTTTTGGTTGACAATAAACACTAACTTGTGAGATGTTTAAACTAGCCATTACACCAATTTGTGCATATCCAATAGAAGATCCTTTTTTAATAAGTACTTCATCTTTTTGGTATGCTTCACCTACAGCTCGTGTAGCAAATCCAAATACTACACTTTCATTGATTATAATATAATTACCTTCTACTGTTACATTTTCAATAGGGATAAGTGTATCGCTACCTTTTGGCATAAGTGAACCTGTAAATGTTTTGATACATACACCATCACTTACTTGAGACTCTATATCAGATCCTGCGGGGTTTATATCTATGATTTTAATCTTTCCAGATTCTAAATCTTTATGTTGTACTGCATAACCATCCATTCCAGATGTTGGATATTCTGGTAAGTTGTGATCAGCGACTATATCAGTCGCTAAAATTCTACCAATAGAATTTGTGATAAAAAGCTTTTGTGTTGGTGTATTTGTGATATTTATATTGTTTAAAATCTCTAAAGATTGTTCATAGCTTATTTTCATGCTTTTCCTTTTGCTGATTGTATTTTATTTACATATGTGTAGTCTATTTTGATATTTTGTTGTTTTGGAAGATTATTAGCTAAATTATTAATAATTGTATTAAAGTCATCAAATAGATAGTTTGCCATAGATCCAGGGATTGTATTTATTTCATTAAGGTAAACTTTATTGTCAATCACAAAGAAATCACATCTAATAAGTGAACCTTCAAACATAGTGTTATAAATAGTTTTGAAATTATTTTGTAAATCTTTTTGAAGTATTGAATTAATATTTGCTTCTAAAACTTGTTCAGTTCTATTAAAATCCATATATTTTTTGTCAAAGTCTAAAAATTCCTCTTTTTGAGGTTCTTCAACTATTGAAAATATAAACTCACCATCGATTTTTGTACCAGCTAGATTGTACTCTTTAATAGCTTCTATAAATGGTTCTATAATAATCTCATTATCAAATTCAAAAGCAACGTCAAGTGCATATTCTAGTTCATCTTCTGATTTTACTATAGAGACACCTATGCTAGATCCCAGTCTTGTAGGTTTAATAATTACAGGATAATTATCTACTGTAATATCATCACCAAACTTATAGTGTTTAAAATCAATTGTTTTTACAGCAAGCTCATTTGCATACATCTTTGTAAGGTATTTGTTACAACTTACACTACAAGCTTCTACGCGAGGTCCTATAAATGGTATATCAAAAAAGTTAAACATACCTGCTAGAACTCCATCTTCACCATCGCCACCATGTATAAGATTTAGTACTGTATCAAAGTCTAGTTTTTTAGATCCAAATAGTCCTGACTTGAAAAATCCACCTTTTGCAATAGTTAACTTATCACACTTCTTATATTCACCGCTAGAAAATAATTTTGATTTGATAGTATCAATAGGGATATGGTAAAACTCTCTATTTTGGTCACAGAAAATATATACAAGTTTATTTTTTAATACTTTTTTCATAGCAATTGAGCTTACAATACTTATCTCATGTTCAAAACTTTTACTTCCAAATACAATTCCTAAAGTCATATATATTAATCCTACTTTTGTAATTTTTTTAAGGCTTCTTTTACAAGATCACCAGTTGTTGTACCATTACAGCCATTTAATGCTTTTGTAATAATATCTTTTTTAAATCCAAGCGATTCAAGTGCCATAGATGCTTCATTTTTATTTCCAATTAAAGGGTTATTTGAAGTATCACCATCTACTACAAATCCACTAAGCTCAACTAAAATACGACTAGCACCTTTGGGACCAATTCCTGGAACTCTTTTTAACATATCTACACTTTTTTCTTCAACTATTTGTGCAAAAGTTGTAGGTGTAAAAGTACTACAAATAGCTAATGCTACTTTTGGTCCAACGCCATTTATTTTAATTACGGTATTAAAAAGTTTTTGTTCATTGATATCCATAAAACCATATAGTGATGATGATTCTTCTTTAATGATATGAGTTGTATTAATTTTGATTGTATCTGTAGAAATTGATGAGCTACAGTTAATTGAAGTGAATACTTCGTATATGATACCATTTACATTTATATGTAACAGTGTTGGTTCTTTTTTTTCAATTTTACCTTCTAAGCCAACTATCATCAAATCACCTTTAATTTTTTTATAAGGGCACCTCTACAAATTTGTAGAGGTGCCCTGAAGGCGATTATACTCAAAAGTTACTTTATAATAAAATTCAAATTTAATTTAAGGAGAGAAAAAATTAAATTAATTATTTATTTTTGAAGGTATTGAGTAGATTTTGAATTTTTTGTATCATGAATCTCTATATATTTAGTAAATATTTTACTTTTTGAGTTTGATATATCATGAGCATCAATGTAATTTGTAGTAGTTGTTGCATTTGCTAATATAGTAGCACCGATAAACGTAATTGTTAATAAAGTTTTCTTCATTACTTGTCCTTTTTTGTTTAGATAATGGAAGTATAGCAAAAGAGGATAAAAACAGTCTTGATTTAAATCAATAAAGAGGATAAAATTTATCCTCTTTGGTTTAAAGCTTAGAAATAAAGGGTTTAGTGAATTAATTCTCTGATAACTTCCGTGGCATAAGAACCTTTTGGAAGTGTAAATGATAGTTCGAAGTGGTTTTTTTCCTCTTTGTATTCACTACTTATATCACTAGGAAAAATCCAGGCAAATCTTCTTGCACCATCCAGAAAACTTGTAGTTTCTATTAACTCTTCTTCAAATTTAAGTGCAGTTGATTCTGGTTTTTTCACTTTTTTTCCAGTAAGAAGTCCTGTTGGAGCTCTATCTCGTAAGTTAAATTTTGATGCTTCACTTTCTAAATCTTCAGCACAAAATATTCTACCAAATGGATAATGACTCATAAGCTCACCTTGCATAATTTTAAATGGATGCTCTTGTGATTTCATAAGTTTTAATTCCTCAAGTGGAATATCAAGCATTTCTACAAGCTGTTTTGGTTCAAAAGTTTCAATTAATTTAGAGATCTCAATTCTTCTGCTTAGCCAATTATTAAATCCATAGCTTTGATAAGCATTTAGATACATCTGTTTTAGTTTTCTATTTTTCTCTTTTAAAGTTCCTGCTATGATAGCTTCACCTTTTTTATAGTTATCCCCATCTATTCCAAATCTTTGAAATCCAAAATAATTAGCTATACCATTTGTAGAAATTTTTTCTAAAACTGATTCTAGTTTATTTACATCTTTTACAAGAACTCTTTTTAGTCTAATAAAGAAGTTATTTCCTTTTAGGTGACCAATCTTAATTTTGTTATTGTGATAAGTTGTTTCTAAAAATTTGATTTGATTATGTTCAAATTTTTTTAATCTTTCTTCATATTGTTTATGAATTGATATATGCTGTATTGTCATTGCATTTTTGTCTTTTAGTCCAGCATAGCCAATATCTCTAGTCTTGCATCCAGCTGCATTTGCAATAATTTCAAGTGCAGCCCAAGTAGTAAGATCTTTTTTTCTAAATTTAATAATTAGATGTTCACCAACTCCAGTAAACTCATATAGTGGAATCTCTGTAACTACAAAGTCCTCTTTAGATTGTTTAAAATATACATCGATTGGGCTATGGCTAAGATAGTGTTGATTATTCAAAATGGTGTTCCTTACAGTTGTGTTTATATGTGCCTTTGATCGCTTGGGCAAAAATATTTAATTTTATATTATGTTTTTTAGCTATTTTTTCTATTTTTGCATGGTGCTTTATGTCAAATGCAAATAGTATTTCATACTCTTCACCACTACACATTATATCTTTATGTATTGGTAGGTCTGGATCTATAAAATCAAATCCAATTTTATTAATCTTACTTAATCTTTGAAGCTCAAAACCAAGCCCATCGGATATATCCATAGCAGCACTTACATATTTTGATATTTTATAAAAAAAGTCACTATGTAGCTTTGGAGAAATAAATTTTGATTTATTTGATAGTTTTTTACCTCTCATAAGCTGATCAAGTCCATCTTTTGCAAAGCCTAAAGTACCTGTATAGCAAAGTATATGATCTTTTTTTATCCCTTTTCTATAGATAGGATTTTTTGTAGTCGATATGATAGTAATTGAGATATTAAGTTTAGTATTTGATACTGTGTCTCCACCAATAATCTCTACAGCATAATCTTTGGCAACTTTTTTAAATCCAGATGCAAGCTCTTTTAATTGTTTTTTTGTAAAGTTTGATGGTATTGCCACCGATAATAAAGCATATTTAGGTTTTGCATTCATAACAATCGCATCACTAATATTAACTAGCATAGCTTTAGCAGCAATTTGCTTCAGAGTCATCCATCCTTGCTTAAAGTGAACATCTTCACAAAAAGCATCTGTACTATATACAAGATTTGATGACTTTTTATGCTTAATAACTGCTCCGTCATCACCAATAATATTGCTTTTATTAAATTGTTTTATAAAATAGTTTTCTTTATTATACATACTTAGGATTATATCTAAGTTTTGATATTATTTATCTAAATAAAGTTAGATTTAATATAGAATATTTCAGGCTAAATAATTATTTTTTCTTATAATTAGCAAGATACTCATTGTAAGCCTCCCCTAAAAC
>CAZWLA010000033.1:0-14834 GCA_964633845.1 uncultured Arcobacteraceae bacterium
AATCATATCTTATAAAAGTTAATATCTTCTTAACATATATCAAGAAATTATAGAATATTTTCAGGCCAAAATTGAAGCTCACCATATTGCAAAATTTATTTCTGTCTTTGATCATTATACTCATACTAAAGAATTAGGTGGGGAGATTGACTCTAGTATTCTTGATGCTAGAAATATTGTATTTTGTTTTGGTCCTGCCATTCCAAATACAAAAATATTAGCAATTAGGCCTCGAAGTATAGCTATTGCTGAACTTGAAGATAAATTTGTAATTGAATTTATCGAAGCTCCAAAAGAAGAGATACATCAATTAATGGAAAACTGGGCAAAAGGTTTAGAGAAGCAATAGCTTACAGACCATTACCCCACATATGCATCTTTTTAGCAACAACTACATCATACTCATCAAATATATCTATAAAATTTGCTACTCTAAATTCTAACTTTTCCAATATATCAAATGTTGCTCTTTGATCCAATATACCTTTTGGTTCTATTATTACAATTTGTGCTGCATTTGCTAGAGATGTATATGAAAGCTTTAAAAGTCTATCACCAAATTGATGCTTAGCATATATATCTTTAAGTATTACAATATCAACACTTCTAGGGCTTGCTCTAAATGGTTTTTTCATATCATTTATAAACTGTACCTTTGAGTTTTGATATTTTTCTTGTATAGATTCATCTTGTTCACTATATATTGCTAATTTTAAATTACTTTGCTTACTATTAAGAAGTTTATATATTGCATCTGTAATATCACATACTCCAGAACTAACTTCTAAAAAAGTATTACCTGGATATGGATTAAAAAGCTTTAAAAATTTATCTATATTATTCATCTACAAAAACATCATCTTTGCAAAAATAACTATAAATAGTCCTAAAACTATCACTAGTTTATGAAAATGATTCTCCATAAAGTTACTCTTTTTTCTGCCAGTTAATTTAACAAATAAGTTTGACAGAACACCAAGTACAATAATAAGTGCCAATAATATTTTAAATACTAATATTTGCTGTAGTGATGTATCAAGCCATCCTACATTTGAGTTAATATACTTTGACATCATCATTCCACCTGTAAGTACTATAAATAAAAGTGTGATTGGAAAAATCTTAAAACTTCGTTTTCCAAGTGTTTGATTGATTTTTTGTTGAGTATCTTTATCAAATTTATTTTTTAATGTAGATATTATTGCAAGATCTGTAAATACATATCCTAAGAACATAATTCCTAAGATTAAATGTATGATATGTACATAAGGATAGATTGCTTCCATATTAAGCCTTTTATTTTTATATTTTTAGAGAATACAAAATAAAAGCTTAATGATGAATTATAAATTATGCATAATCTTTCTTATCAAAAAAACTAAATAAGCCAATGGCAGTATCAATAGTGTTAATATTGTAGAACTAATAATTCCACCTACAACTACTATTGCCAATGGATATTGTATCTCAGAACCAACACCAGTAACAAATAATAAAGGTAATATTCCAAATAATGTAGTCAATGCTGTCATAAGTACTGGTCTAAGTCTCATTAGCGTAGCATCTTTAAGTAATACTTTTAGCTCTACATCTGGAAATTTTATCCTAAGTTCATCTATAAAACTTACCAATACAATTCCATTTAATATAGCAATAGCAAAAATTGTGGCTTAATGGAAAAAGAAAATGAAACTAATAGTAGTATAGTCAATAACTTCCTCATCATCACACCTTTCTTTTTATTTATTTTACATTATAAAAACTTAATAGTTTCTAGAATGAATAATTTAAATATGCTCTAGTCATTTTACCATCAGTATTCATATCATGATATACTAAGTCAAATACAATATCATCACTTATAGAGTAAGATAATGTATAATCAAGTTCATTTTCACCTTTATCAAAATGTGCATGAGTCACTGCAACAGTATATAAATCATATGAATATTCTACACCAATTAAGAATGATTTTTGATCAATAGTATCAGCTACTGTATGATCTTCACTAGATGTGAAAAATGGTCCACCACCATATCCATTTGATACTGTTCCTGTCACTTTATTGTACGCTGTATTAAATGTAAAATTATTTATGGTTTTATCTAAGGCAAATCCAATAGCTTTGTTTCCATTACCTTGAGTTGTATATTGAGAAGCTAGATTAAATAAATCACTTTCATATTGTATTTCATAATAATTATAATTTACATCACTTAGATCATATTGCCATGCCTGAAGTGATATATTTTCACTTACATTGTACTCAATAGCAAAAATATTTACAGAGCTATTATCTGCCTGAAGATTTGAAAATTTTGAAGGCGTTAGAGAATCTATACCTGACCATTTATCTAAACTCATAAATGATAAAGTAGTATTTTCAAGTGTTTTATTTATAAAAACAATACCATTATAAGTATTTGGTACCATACCAATATCATCACTATTTAAATATGGTGTATCTATTAATTGTCTACCAACTTTAACAATTGTGTTACCTCTATTGGCTTCTAAGTATGCCTCACCAAATATAGTATAATTATCTTGATTTTCATCTAATAATGTAAATCCTGTAGCATCATTTTTCCCACCAATAGCATTTGTAGTATATAATGTAGTACCAAAATTAAATCCATTTATAGGTTTTGATTTAACTCCTAAAGTAGCACCAATAGCATTTGTAGTATTATTATTTGTATCATTTACATAGCCTATTCTAATTTGTCCCGAAGTTTCCAGATTTTCAAATGTTTCTATTGCAAAAATAGATGTTGATAATAATGTAGCTGCTACTAAACTTAATTTTAATTTATTTTTTATCATTTTTTAATTCCCTTTTTTAATAATCATTATTGAAATTATAATCAACGATAACTTAATATATACTTAATATGATAGTGATTATCAGTTATATTTTAAGTAGAGCTAAAATTACTATTCTAATAATGATAATCGACTAGCTATTTAATATATTTATGATAAAATCAATGCACTAATCAAGCAAAGGTTTATAATGAAAGATAATAGTGTAATAATTGACAAATTAAAAGAGATCATTAAAAATAGAGGTCTTAAATATACCAAACAAAGAGAAGTGATATTTAAAACTATTTTAAATAGTGACGACCATCTTAATGCAGATGACCTTAATACTATTATCTCAAAAGAGCATCCTGATTTAAAAATTGGTATTGCTACAATATATAGAGCATTATCATTTTTAGAAGAGGTAAACCTTATCTCATCAATTGCACTTAGTAATGATGGGAAAAAGTTTGAAACAAATTTAAAAGAACATCATGATCATATTATCTGCGTAAAATGCAATAAGATTATAGAGTTTGTAAATGAAGAAATTGAACAAGCTCAAGAGAATATTGCAAAAGAAAATGGTTTTAAACTTTTAGATCATACAATGTATCTTTATGGTGTATGTAAAGATTGTCAATAATGAGTTTTGATAATTTAGGGCTATCTAAGCCAATACTAAAAGCGATAAAAGATCAAGGCTATGATAGCCCTACTCCAATTCAAAAAAAGTCTATCCCTATTATTTTAAAAAAGCAAGATGTATTAGCAGGAGCTCAGACAGGTACAGGAAAAACAGCTGGATTTACACTACCTATGCTTCAACTACTATCTCAAAAAAATATCAAAAAAAGAAAAACACAAGTTAGGGGTTTGGTATTAACTCCCACAAGAGAATTGGCTGCTCAAGTATATGAAAATGTAGATTTATACGGTAAATATCTTCCACTTACATCTGCTGTAGTATTTGGTGGGGTTGGTATCAATCCACAAAAAGCAAAATTAAAAAATGGCCTAGATATACTTGTAGCAACTCCAGGTAGATTACTTGATCTTGTAGGACAAGGAGCTTGTGATCTTTCACAAGTGGAATTTTTGATACTTGATGAAGCAGATAAAATGCTTGATATGGGATTTATTCACGATATCAAAAAAATACTTGCCATGCTTCCATCAAAAAGACAAAATCTACTGTTTTCAGCTACATTCTCAAAAGAGATAAAAATATTAGCTGACAAACTTTTAAATGAACCAGTGCTAATAGAAGTTGCTAAACGAAATCAATCATCACATAATGTCACACAAGCTGTACATTTTGTAGATAAAAGAAGAAAACAAGAGCTTCTAATACATCTAATATTACAAAATGACTGGTCTCAAATTCTTGTCTTTGCTAGAACTAAGCATGGGGCAAATAAACTAAGCAAAAATCTTGAAGAGGTAGGTATAACATCTGCTGCTATTCATGGAAATAAGTCACAAAGTGCAAGGACAAAAGCATTAGCAAGCTTCAAAGATGGAAGTGTACGAGTACTTGTAGCCACTGATATAGCTGCAAGGGGAATTGATATAGACCAACTTCCTCATGTAATCAATTATGAGCTACCAGATGTAGCTGAAGATTATGTACATAGAATTGGTCGTACTGGACGAGCTGGACATAAAGGTGATGCACTATCACTAGTATGTATTGATGAGATGCCATTATTAAAAGATATACAAAAACTTATCAAAAAAGAGATAGCACAAATACACATACAAGGTTTTAAAGTAGATCCAAGTATCAAAGCTGAACCAAAAAAGAAACCACAAGGTAGAGGACAAAGATCGGGAAATAGATCTAGAGGAAATACTCAAAATAAAGCTAAATCAAACAGTAACTCAGGAAATAGAAATAGATCAAGGAATCGTAATCGTAGATCTTCCAATACATGATGTATTAAATCAACTAAAAGATAATCTAAACAATAATAATAGAATCATTTTAGAAGCTCCTCCTGGGGCTGGAAAAAGTACAGTTGTACCAATATCACTTTTAGATCAACCTTGGCTAGAAGACAAAATAATAATCATGCTAGAACCAAGGCGAGTCGCTGCTAGAATGGTAGCAAGTCAAATGGCAAAATCTTTAAATGAGAGTGTTGGGCAAACTGTTGGATATCAAATAAAAATGGATATCAAAAAATCTTCACAAACTAAAATACTTGTAGTAACAGAAGCTATCTTAGTGAGAATGCTACAGCATGATCAAGAATTATCAAATGTCGCACTGATAATATTTGATGAGTTTCATGAACGATCAATCCACACAGATCTATCTTTAGCACTCTCTTTACAATCTCAAGATTTTTTAAGAGATGATCTGAAAATTCTTATCATGTCTGCAACACTAAATGCAAATCATATCAAAACAATCACAGGTAATGTACCTGTTGTTAGTAGTCAAGGTAGGATATTTGATATAGAAAATATTTATCTAGCAAAATCAATTAAACAACCTGATTTTAAAACTATAAATTCCCTTCTTATAGATACTATTAAAGTAGCACTCAAAGATGATGGTGATATCTTAATATTTTTAGCTGGTACAAAAGAGATAAAAAAGCTACAAGAATCTTTAGAACAACTACTAAAAAATCAGAATATTGATATTTTACCACTTTATTCAACACTTACTAAAAAAGAGCAAGATAAAACGATAAATCCAAGTAAAAATAGAAAGATCATTTTATCTACAAATATAGCTCAAACATCACTTACTATTGTTGGTGTAAAGATTGTAATAGATACAGGATTAGAAAAACAATCAATTTACAATCATCAAACAAATATGGATCATTTGGAATTAACTTTTATATCACAAGATTCAAGTGTTCAAAGAGCTGGACGAGCGGGAAGATTATCAAATGGGAAGTGCTATAAGTTATGGCACCAAGATAAGATACTAAAACAATCAACTAAACCTGAAATACTACGAGTTGATTTATCTTCAACACTTTTAGATCTCGCACTTTGGGGAATTGATGATTTTAAAGATTTAAATTGGCTAGATACACCTTCATCAAATACTTTAGAGCATACCTATTCTACTTTAGAAAATATCAACACTATAGATAGTCAAAAAAATATTACCAAAATAGGAAGAGACTCTATTAAATTAGGATTGCATCCTAGATTATCTTATATGATTTTAAAATCTAATAATCTTGGATTTGGATATGAGGCATGTATATTAGCTGCTATTATTACATCAAATATTTATCTAAAAGATAGTGATATACAATCACTATTTATAGATTGTTATGAGTACGGAAAGTTAAAAAAAGAGATTGACCACTTTTATAAAAGACTCAAAAACATTTATCCTAGTACACAAAAATCTAATACCTTTGATTTAGAGCTTATTGGTGTATTACTATTATTTGCATATCCAAACAGATTAGCAAAACAACGAGGATCAAATGAAAATATTTATAAACTTAGTAATGGTAAAGGTGCTATATTAAATTATGATGATACATTATTTAATAATCAATATTTAGTCGCTGCTACTTTAAATGCAAATTCCAAAAATTCATATATATCTCTTGCTTCTAAAATATCAATAGAACAAATAGAAAAATACTTTTTAAATATGATTTGTAAAAAACAAAGCATAAAATATAATAAAGATGAAAAGAAATTTAATATTAGGGAAGATAGATATTTTTTAAATTTACAATTATCATCAAGACCATTTACAAATACAAATGATATAGACTACAAAGTACTTATTTTAGATCTTATCAAAAAAGAAGGCTTAGATATTCTAACTTGGGATAAAAAATCACAAGCTTTACAAAATAGAATTATTTTTTTTAATAAACAAAATTATGATAAATTAAAATTACCAAATATGGAAAATAATTTTTTATTAGACAATATTGATAAATGGTTTGGTATCCATTGTGAAAACATTCAAACTATTAAACAATTAGAAGATATAAAATTATATCCTATTCTTTCATTTATGATCTCTTGGGATAATCTACAAATCCTTGATACACTTTTGCCACCAAACTATAAAGTTCCAAGTGGCTCTATGATCAATATTGATTATTCAACTAAAATACCAACTTTACATGTAAAAGTTCAAGAGATATTTGGTCTTCATAAAACTCCACAAATATTTAATAATACCATTGCTTTAAATATAAATCTTTTAAGTCCAGCTATGAAATCAATAGCACTTACAAATGATCTTAAAAGTTTTTGGGATAATTCATATATAGATGTCCGAAAAGAGTTAAGAGGGAAATATAAAAGACACTACTGGCCAGAAAATCCATATGAAGCAATAGCAACTAAAAAAACAAAAAAACATATGATATAACTATAAATTATTAATTATATAATTTAAGAAAATTACAATATAATGCTTAAAATTTTATACCTAGGTAACAAAAGTGACTACAAAATACACTGATTATAAAGATGTTGACCAACTACAATTACAAAAAGATATTGATGCAATTAAAGAGACTATAGGGGATGCTACACAAGAGGATTTTGAACATCTTATAAAACTAGAAAGATGGGGTAGAATATCTACAATAAGTGGGTTTTTAATTATTTTAGCTATTAATATTTTATCTATATCAGGTATTTTATTCTGGGCTTTAGCACTTTTAAGTGCAGTTTTATTAGGAGCTGGAAATGTAGGAAGATGGGCAAATGTTGCGCATCCTATTTTACATGGAGCATATGATAAAGTACCTAATATCCCTTGTAGATATACAAAAGAAGGATTTGCTTCACAAAATAGAAGATGGATAGATTGGCTTGATTGGATTAAGCCTGATGCTTGGACATTTGAGCATAATATTATGCACCATTATCATTTAGGGGAAGTTGATGATCCAGATAATGTAGAAAAAAACATGGTATGGCTACATAAGAAAAAAGTTCCAATGTTTTTTAAATATGCTTTTGTTTATATTTTTGCTATGCTTTGGAAACTTACATACTATGCACCCAATACATTAAGGATATTAGAAAATAAAAAAAGATTAAAAAAGAAACAAGAGCCTATTTTATCATATGATATTAGCCCATTTAAAAAGAATGGTTTTACTCTATGGAAAAGCTATATTTTACCGTATGGATTATTCCAATTTGTATTTTTACCTCTATTATTTTTACCATTAGGTAGTGAAGCTGTTATAAATGCTCTAATTATTTTAGTATTAGGGGAGATTGTTGCAAATTTGTGGTCATTTTTAGTAATCGTACCAAACCATTCAGCAGAAGATATTTATCAGTTTTCTACTCCACATAAGACACATGGTGAGTATTATCTAAGACAAATTATGGGAAGTGTAAACTACAATACAGGCTCTGATTTAATTGACTTTGCACACGGATTTTTAAACTACCAAGTGGAACACCATCTATTTCCTGATAAACCTCATAGCTTCTACCAAAAAATGCAACCAATCGTAAAAGAGATTTGTAAAAAGCACAATCTTGAATATAGACAAGAATCTGTATTTAAAAGAATGAAAATGACAATTGAACTTATGGTTGGTAAAACAAAACTGCTAACAATTGATGGAATCTAAACCAGAAGAAAAATATCGACAAAGATGTTATAACTGCTTTAGACCACAAAGTAGTTGTATGTGTGAATATATCACTAAAATTGATACACATACACAATTTATCATTTTAATGCATCCAAAAGAGTTCCAAAAAACAAAAAATGGAACAGGATATTTTACCCATAGATCATTACTAAACTCTAAGCTTTTTAAAGGGATAGATTTTTCAAACAATAAAACAATAAACACTATTATCAATAATCCAAATAATAACTGTTTTCTTTTGTATCCTACACATAATAGCATTTTACTAAACCATGTAAATATCCAAAATAAAGATAAAAAAAATGTGATATTTATTATAGATTCCACTTGGCCTTGTGCAAATAAAATTTTAGCACTAAGTAAAAATATTCAAACACTTCCTACAATTAGTTTTGAGCATCAAAAGTCATCTCAATTTAAAATCAAAACACAACCTAAAGAATATTGTTTATCAACTATTGAATCAACTTTTTGTGTTTTAGAACTATTAAATAATCATAATATTGAAAATATAGAGATAGAAAAACTTTCAAGTTTTTTAAAACCATTTGAAAAGATGGTCGAGTATCAAGTAAAGTGTAGTAAAGAGACAGGAGATGTACGATATAAAATACCTTACAAAAAATAGATTATTTTTTATCCTCTTTTGTAATCAAAGCTAGATTATTCAATGAATGTTTTTGTAAGATATCTAGTATCTTTACTATCCTTTCGTAAGGTACGCTTTTATCTATTCGTACAATAATAGGCTTATCTTTTTTTGTCACTTTTGAAAGTGTATTATCAAGATTATCAAACGATATCTCTTTTCCTAGATATGCAAGCTTTACAGTACTAAGTTCTATATTTATCTGTTTTAGTTCTACTTTTGCCTCTTTTGCACTTGATGCAGGAAGATTTAGCATAAGTGCTAATTCCTCTTTTTTAAATACAGAACTAACAATAAAAAAGATAAGAAGTATAAACACCACATCAATAAGTGGTGTAAGATCAGGTGTGAGTGTTTCTCTTCTTTTCACTATATAACCTATAGTTTCTCTAAAACTTTTCCAGTTAACTTGATTTCAATATTATCTAGTACACCTATAAAATAGTTGTAGCCTATATAATGTGGTATTGCTACGATTAATCCTGCTACTGTTGTGATAAGTGCAATACTAATACCATGAGAAAATATTGATGGATCACCAAGTCCATGCTTAGATATAGCATCAAATGCCTCAAGTACTCCAACTACTGTACCTAACAAGCCTATAAGAGGTGATATAGAAGCAATTATTTTCACTGTATTTAATCCAAATTCAAGATCTTTTACAGCACTACTTACTTGTTGTACTGCGAGATCTTTATATTTAGCATGAGATACTATTTGATCTGCTGTATCATCTAAAGATCTTTTTGCTTTAAATAATACAATAGATTTAAACAACATAAGTGCAAATCCAATTACATTTAATGCTATTAATATTTGTACAAGTGTGCCACCTCTACTAATATAATCCATTAACTCCATTAGTAGTTAATCTTTTTGGCTAATTGATGTGGTAAAATCTCAAGCTCTTCTTCTAAAAGCTTTGTATCCCCATGCTGTACAAATATATCATCATATTCAAATGATACAATTTTAATATCTAAATTATTCTCACTTATAAATTCTAATAGAGCTGATCCAACTCCAGCTTGTTTTTGAGAGTCACTAAATACATACCAAGTTTTAGTAGTATTTGCTAATTCTTTTAGAAGCTCTTTATCTAATGGCTTTACAAACCTAAGATCTATAAGTGTTATATCTTTATCTACTAAAGCAGCAGTTTGATAGGCACGACTTACTCCTGCTCCATATCCAATAAATGCAATATTACTTGATCCAGATTTTAATATTTCAGCTTTTCCATATTCAAATGGTGTAGATTCATAATCTAATTTAGCAAATGCACCCCTTGGATATCTTATGGCACAAGGTCCATCTTTAAAATTTGCACCAAACTCTAAAGCTAATTCAAGTGTTCTTGAATCTCTTGGTGCAAACAATGTCATATTTGGTAAAAATCTTAAAAATGATATATCAAATTGACCTTGATGAGTTTCCCCATCCGCACCAACTATTCCAGCTCTATCAATAGTAAATACAACTGGTAGCTTCATCAAACAAACATCATGAACTATTTGACCAAATCCTCTTTGTAAAAATGTAGAATATATTGTAATAAATGGTTTAAATCCATCTTTTGCCATAGCCGCCATTGAAGTAACTGCATGTTGTTCTGCAATTGCTACATCCCAGAATCTATCAGGAAATTTTTCCATAAGTTGATCCATACCAGTTCCACTTGGCATAGCTGCTGTTACACCTACAATTTTTTCATCATTTGATGCTAGTTGCGTTAAGGCATCAGAAAATATAGCTGTAGCACTTTTATCACCAGCTTTTTTAATAAACTCTCCAGTAGTCTTATCAAAAGGCCCTACTCCATGCCAATGCTCATGATGACCTTCTGCTATTGGGTACCCTTTACCCTTCACTGTCTTAGCATGAACAATTACAGGTTTACCCATATCTTTAGCTAATTGTAAAGTCTCACAAACCTCTTCAATATCATGCCCATCAATAGGTCCTATATAATCTATACCCATCTCTTCAAAGATAATACCAGGAGTAATAAGCTTAAAACTCTCTTCAATTCTCTTGGCTATATAATCAGAACCTTTTGGCATATAGTTTTTAACTATATGATCAACTTTCCCTCTAAATCCTTGATATGTTTTACCTGCAAGAAGCTTAGATAGATGCTTTGACATAGCACCTATTGGTTTTGCAATACTCATCTCATTGTCATTTAATATGATCACAACAGGTAGTTTAAGATCACCAAGCTCATTTAATGCTTCATAGATCATACCAGCAGTCATTGATCCATCACCTATCATAACAACAGGTACTTTTCCATTTCCTTCAAGCTTTGCTGCTTTTGCTGCACCAACTGCTAGAGAAATGGATGTTGAACTATGTCCAGCTACAAAATAATCAGCATCAGATTCTTTTGGTTTTGTAAATCCACTTATACCTTTAAATTGTCGTAAAGTTTCAAACTCTTCCCATCGTCCTGTTAAAAGTTTATGCGGATAACACTGATGTGATACATCAAAGATAAAAGGATCACTAAAAGCATTAAATACTTTATGCATACCAATAGTTAATTCAACAGCTCCAAGAGTAGATGAAAAATGACCACCATTTGTAGATACAACATCAATAATTCTATCTCTAATATCTTGAGCTGTACTTTTTAGTTCTTCAGTACTTTTATTTTGAATATCTACCATATTAATTATTTTTCAAAACCTCATCAAGTATCTCAAATACTCTTGTATTTTGCTCATCAGTTCCTATAGTAATTCTAAGAGCATTAAATCCATATCCAGTCATATCTCTTACAATCACACCTTTTTCTAATAAATCTTGTGCAATTTGTTTAGAATTATAGTCACCTAGATACATAGTGATAAAATTTGTATAGCTAGGGATATATTCAAAGCCTTTTGAATTAGCATACTCTTCATATCTACTCATTTGCTCAAAGTTTTTATCTATACATTCTTGTACAAATTCTTCATCTTTAAGTGCTTCAATAGCTGACGCTAATGTAGGTGTAGTAATATTAAATGGTGGTCTTAATTTATATAAATTTTGAATAATATCTACATTTGAGATCCCATATCCAACTCTCATTCCACCTAAGGCATAAGCTTTTGAAAAAGTTCCTAAATATATTACATTTGGATATTTTGAAATTACATCACTAGGACTAATAGCTTTTGTTCCATCTTTAAATGTAGCATACTCTTGGTAGGCACCATCAAGTACCACTAATGTATTTTCATCAACTTCATCCAAAAATTCATATACATCACAAGCCGCAAGACATTCACCAAGAGGGTTGTTTGGTAAACATATGAAAATTATATCAGCACCATGATCTTTATACATTTCTCTAAATTGATCAAGGTTATGCTGGTCATCTTTAGTTTTTAAGATAGTAGCACCTGTTTGTTTTCCATATATTTCATACATAGCAAATGTAGTTTTTGCCATAAGGATCTTTGAATTTTCATTACATTTTGCATGTACACAAAACTCAATTACTTGATCAGATCCTGCACCAATAATTACATTATTATCTTCTACTTGAAATTTATTTGCTAAGGCTTCTTTTAGTTCATACATAGAATCATCTGGATACACAAATGCATTTTTAGAAACTTTTTCAAGCTTTGCAACTACTTTAGGACTTGTACCATAAGGATTTTCATTTGATGCTAATTTAATAATATCCTTTGGATCTACACCATACTCCCGCACAACTAACTCTATTGGCTTACCAGCTTCATATATTGATACATTGTCTAATACTTTATTAAATTCCACTTGTCTTCACTACCTTTTTGAAATAATCATCGATTATATCTTAATTTAACTATTACAATCTTTACATAGACCCTTGATTATAATGTTTTCAACACTATAACCACTTAATTCAAATTGTAATTTTTTCTGTATACACTCAATTTTATTGCAAGAGTTACATATAAAATGTCCATGTGGATTTTTCCTAATCTCAAAATATCTTTTTTTATCATTTGATTCAAAACTATCTATAAGTTCTTTTTCTTCAAAAATTGAAATATTTCTATAAAAAGTTGCCTTATCCATAGCTATATCATCTTTAAGATCTTCATAACTTAAAGGCTTTGAAGCTGATATGAGTATCTTTAATATATTTTCTCTAGCTGTAGTATATTTTATATTTTTATTTTCTAATAATTTATTTGTTTCCATATATTATTATATCTAATATATTCTAAATGCAACTAAGTCGTATTTAAGTGGATCTCATATAAAATTCCAATTGCAACTAAGTCGCAAGAGGGGAGAAATACAAATGAAAAAAATAATACTTTTAATATTAGCTACTAATATTATTGCTTTTAGTACTACTATTGATATAGGAATTGGTACAAAAACTTTCAATAATTCAGCTACAAAAACAACTGGTACATTTAAAACAATATCAACATCTACAAAAGTAGATAATGCAAATCTATTTTTAGGCTATTCAAGTACAAAAATAAATAGGGAACACTTTATGACTAAAGAAATACTACCTACACTTGAAATTAAAAAAACAAATATTAAATACATCAAAGGCTTAAATAAACAACTTAAATTAAAAGGGTCATTTATTAATATAGATGACAATCTAGCACCAACAGATCAGGGAAAAGTATATGGATTAGGTATAAAATATTTAATATCAAAAAATTCAAATATCTCTTATGACCACTATCTTAGTGATTATCTAGCTTTCAATGTAAAGCAATCTGATATCACTTATAATAAAAAATATAAACTTAATGATATAAAATTAAAGACATCACTGGCTATGCGATATATAGATATTAATGGTAATAATTATGGATCATATAGTTTTATAAAAAAGAACTACTTCACACAAGAGATAAATACTACTTTAATACATAAAGACTATATGCTAAAAGCTGGTATTTTATTTAATAAAAGACTTTTTACAGTACTTAACGGTGGTTTGGCAGTTCAACATCATGCTCTAGAGCAAGATAGTGGACACTATTTAGCTTTAGCTAAAAAGCTTAAAAATTGGAAGATTATGATAAAGTATAGATATGAAAAAGGTAAAGAGCTTCCAGAAAATAAAACTGGTGTCTCACAAAAAATTGCTGCTCTTGTAGCAAAGTATAGGTTTTAATAGATGACTAGATTAATATTTTTACTATTTATAGTAACAGCTTACGCAAATGCTAAAGTTAATACGGTAGTAAGTATCCTTCCTCAAAAAACTTTTGTAAAAGCAATTGGCGGTGATAAAATCAATATTGCCTTAATGGTAAAACCAGGTAATTCACCTCATACTTATGAACCAAAACCATCTCAGATGAAAGATATTTCTAAAGCTAATATATATTTTACTATAGGTGTAGAGTTTGAAAACATTTGGTTAGATAGATTTAAGAATCAAAACAAAACAATGCAAATTGTAGAGCTTGCACATGGTATTCACAAAATTAAAATAGCAAAACACTCTCATGATGAGCATCAAGAAGAAAAGCATTACGAGCATGATAAGCACGAAGGGCATGATGACCATAATGACCATAAAGAACATGGTAGTTTAGATCCACATATTTGGACAAGCCCATCAAATGTTAAGCTTATTGCTAAAAATATTTTAGATACACTAGTAAAAGCTGATAATCAAAATAAAGCATACTACACAAACAACTACAATAAGTTTGTAGCTAAAATTAAAAAAACAGATCATAAAATTCATGAACTACTACATGATTCTCATGATGTAAAATTTA
>CAZWLA010000034.1:0-10594 GCA_964633845.1 uncultured Arcobacteraceae bacterium
TATATTAATATGACTTATAGGATAAATAATGACAACTAATATTGGAAAAGTAATTAAACTTTTTATATCAATTGATGGAACATCTAATAGAATCAAAAAAGAAAATATTATACTTGATACTAAAGGTATTGCTATAGATAAGTTTTATAACAAAGATATCAATAGATCAATACTACTAACATCTACAAAAGCATATAGTATGCTGGAAACTGACGGTATTAGTGCTAGGGATGGTATGCTAGGTGAAAATATTCTAGTTAATTTTAACCCATATGATTTAAACGTAGGTGATAAGATACAAGTTAGTAATACTATACTTGAGATCACTCAGCACTGTACTTTATGTAAAAGTTTAAAAAAGATAAAAGATTGTGTTCCTAAGCTACTCAAGGATGATAGAGGTGTATTTGCTAAAGTAATTAAATCTGGTGTAATATTTGAATGTGATAAAATAACTAAATTATCTTAAAGATAATTTAGCCAATTATTTAATGAAACTTTTTCATTTGATAAGCTTGTAGGGCTACCGTGACCTGTATATATTGTATAATCTTTACTAAATGCTAAAATCTTTCTAATACTATCTTTCATATCACTAGGATTAGAATATGGAAAATCAACCCTACCAATAGATCCAGAAAAAATAAAATCTCCACTAAACATAGTATTATCAATAGTTATTGCACTACATCCAGGTGTATGACCAGGAAAATGATGAAACTTAACTTTAATACCATCAATTTCAACAGTCTCATCATGTTCAACTTTAAAGTCAGCAATAGATGTGGATGTTCCTTGATCAAATGGATCATCTTCAAGCATAAAACAATCATCTTTAGGACAATAAATTGGAACTCTTAGTTTATTATTTAATTCTCTATTGGACCACACATGATCAAAATGACCATGCGTATTAAGTATAGCAATAGGATTTGTTATATTATCAACTACCCATTGTGTAGCACCCATTCCAGGATCAACAATAAGATCCTTTCCATCAATAGTAACTATATAACAATTTGTTTGATAGTCACCCATCGCTTGCGATTTTATTGTCATCATTTAATCCCTAGATATTATTAGCTATTATTCTACCCATCTCTTGAGTATTTACCACTTGTTTAGCATCAAAAGCAGCTAAATCACCTGTTCTAATTCCATCTTTCATAGCTTTTTTAATTGCATTATCAATTGCATCTGCAGCTTCAATCTCATCTAGAGAATATCTTAGCATCATAGAAGCACTTGAAATAGTTGCAATTGGATTTGCAATACCTTGACCAGCAATATCAGGAGCTGAACCATGTATTGGTTCATAAACAGCTGTTTTTAATCCAGTTGAAGCTGATGGAAGTAGTCCAATTGATCCACTTAACATAGAAGCTTCATCTGATAAAATATCACCAAAAATATTTCCTGTTAGTACAACATCAAATTGTCTTGGATTTGCAATTAATTGCATAGCACAATTATCTACATACATATGCGATAATTCCACTTCTGGATACTCTACTGAAATTTTTTCAACAGTATCTCTCCAAAGCTGAGATACATCAAGTACATTTGCCTTATCAATAGAACAAACTCTTTTATCCCTTTTCATTGCCAATTTAAATGCTACATGAGCAATTCTTTCAATCTCTTCAACCGTATAAACCATAGTATTCCAACCTTTGGTTTCAGTTTTACCTTTAGGCTCTCCAAAGTAAATTCCACCAATAAGTTCTCTTACAACCATAATATCAACACCTTTGATAACTTCCGGCTTTAATGAAGATGCATCAACTAACTCATCATAAACAACTGCTGGTCGTAAATTTGCAAATACACCCATCTCTTTTCTGAATCTTAATAATCCTGATTCTGGTCTAAGCTCTCTTGGTTGATTATCCCATTTTGGTCCACCAATTGCTCCAAAAAGACAAGCATCACTATTTAATACACCATCAATAGTCTCTTGAGGAAGTGGATTACCTGTTGCATCAATTGCACATCCACCCATTAAGTACTCTTTATACTCAAAATTAATATTGAATTTATTTGATACTGCATCTAATACTTTAATAGCTTCATCAACAATTTCTACACCAATTCCATCACCTTTAATTAGTGAAATATTATAATTTTTTGCCATTATTTATTTTCCTTCGCTTCTTTTGCTGCAAATTCCATTAATCCACCACATGCTATTAACTCTTGCATAAATTCTGGAATTGGAGCAAATTTATATTCTTTATTTGTAGTTTTATTTGTAACTGTTCCATTATCCAAATCAACAGCAACTTCATCACCTTCGCTTATCTCACAAGCTTGTGGTAATTCAAATATAGGTAGTCCCATATTAAATGCATTTCTATAAAAAATTCTAGCAAATGTAGGTGCTATTACAGCAGCAACACCGGCAGCTTTTAAAGCAATTGGAGCATGTTCTCTACTACTTCCACATCCAAAATTTTCACCAGCAACTATAATATCGCCTCTATGTACTTTTGATGGAAATTGTGGATCTGCATCCTCCATTACATATTTTGCTAAGTGCTCAGGGTCTGAACTATTTAAATATCTTGCAGCAATAATTAAATCTGTATCAATATTATCACCAAATGTCCAAACTTTACCATTTATTTTATCATTCATTATGCTATCCATTTTTTTATTTTATGCCATTTTAGCAAAAAACTATAGAAAAAATACTGAAGAGTATATTTTTTTAAGTTAAAATCAAAAAAATTTCGGTATAATCCATACCTTAAAATTAACACTAAAAGGTGCAATAATATATGGCCGCAAAAAACCTAAATACAGTAATTGAAAAGCTATTTAAAGAAAATAAAGATACAGTTTTAACACATGAGAAGTTAGTGTCATTTTTTCCTAAAGCACCAACTAAAGCAAATACTAAAAAAATCATAGCATTAAAACAACTTTTTAATACAAATTTAATCTCCTCTCAAGAGCTTGCACAAGAGCTTAAAGCTGCAGAGATAAAACGTAAAGAAGAGAATCGTCAAAAGATGATTGATGGTGATCATGATGATGCATATGAGATTATTAAATCAAAAGAACTTTCTGAATGGAGTAGAAGTGATTCTCCTGTAAGAATGTATCTTAGAGAGATGGGTAAAGTACCACTTTTAACAAAAGAGGAAGAAGTTGATATTAGTCAGACAATTGAAAGAGGTGAAGATGCTATCCTTGATGCTATTTGTTCTGTACCATATCTTATTGATTTTATACTAGACTACAAAGAACCATTAGTAAATAGAGAAAGAAAAGTAAAAGAATTATTTAAAAGCTTTGATGACAATGATAGTGATGATACTGAATCAGAAGAAACAGAAGACACTATAGATGAATCAGATGAAAATAATTCTGAACAAAAGAAAAGTAAAAAACTAGATAAAAGATCTGAACAAATTATTAGTGAATTTAAAGCTTTAGAAAAAGCTAAAAAAGATTGGCAAAAATTTATTGCTAAAGATACAGCTATTTCAGATGATGAAGTAGATAAACTAACATATATTTTAGCAATTGCACATAAAAAGCATATTATTAAAGCTGCTTTAATGGTCCTAGCACCTACAAGTAAACTTATTACAGAGATTGTAAGAACTATGGAAACAGCATTAAGTAGTGATGACAATTTTGATATTGAATTAAAAAGACTTGAATACAAACTACCTCTATTTAATGATACACTATTGGATAACCATAATAAACTACTAGATAAAATTACAAAATTAACAAAAGTAGACATTATTGGTATGGTTCCAGAAGTTACAATGGTTAGTACTTATATGGAAATTAAAAAATTATTCCAAACAAGAGAAGCTAGTCAAGGTGGATTTGATCTTGAAGAGGATGAACTAAAGGATATCCTTGACCAAATTAAAGTAGGTAAAAAAATCACTGATGCAGCAAAAGATAGGATGGCAAAATCAAATCTAAGACTTGTTGTATCTATTGCAAAAAGGTATACTAATAGAGGTTTACCATTCCTTGATCTTATCCAAGAAGGTAATATTGGCCTTATGAAAGCTGTTGATAAGTTTGAATATAAAAAAGGTTATAAATTTTCTACATATGCAACTTGGTGGATTAGACAAGCTATCTCTAGAGCTATTGCAGACCAAGCAAGAACTATTAGAATTCCAATTCATATGATTGAGACTATCAATAAAATAAATAAAGTTATCAGAGAAGGTATTCAAAAAGACGGTAAAGAACCAGATACTGCTACAATTGCTAAAGCAGTTGATCTAACAGAAGAAAAGGTAAAACAAGTTATTAAAATTACTAAAGAACCTGTTTCTCTTGAAGCACCAATAGGAGCAGAAGAGGATGGTAAATTTGGTGACTTTGTACCAGATACAAATACACCTACTCCTATGGAAAACCTAATGGGAGATGATCTTATAGGTCAAATTGATAATATTTTAGGTCAATTAAATGAAAGAGAACAAGCAGTAGTTAGAATGAGATTTGGACTTCTTGAAGATAATAGTGATAGAACTCTTGAAGAGATCGGAAATGAGTTAAGTGTAACACGTGAGCGAGTTAGACAAATTGAATCAAGTGCTATTAAGAAATTAAAACATCCTAAGGTTGGTAAAAATCTTAAAAATTACGTAGAGAGTTAATAAACTCTCTCTTTTTTTAAATACAATGATATTTATATAATCCCATCCATTTTCAATAAAGACTTTACGTCTGGTTTTCTATTAGCCAACTGGAAGTAAAGATCATTCATATCTTCACTACCACCCTTACCTAAAATAAGTTTTTTATATTTTGATGTAAGTTCTTCATTAAATGTACCATTTTCAATAAATAAATTAAATGCATCTGCACTTAAAACTTCTGCCCATTTATAGCTATAATATCCAGCAGCATATCCACCACCAAATATATGAGCAAAACCATTTTGGAATTTATTATATGATGGAGGAATAGAGACAGATATTTTATCTCGTATTTGATCAAGTAGATTTTGTACACCTTTACCTTGATAAACTTTTTGATGTAGTTTAAAATCAAAAAGTGCAAATTCAACTTGTCTTAAAAGTGCTAATGATGATTGAAAGTTCTTTGCTTTAATTAATCGATCAATCATAGTATCACTTAATACTTCAGTACTTTCATAGTGCTTAGCAAACATTTTAAGTACATCAATATCATATGCAAAATATTCTAAAAACTGTGATGGAAATTCTACAACATCCCATGCTACACCATTAATACCACTTACAAAAATTTCATCTACATCACTTAAAAGATGGTGCAATGCATGCCCCATCTCATGAAATAATGTTACTACATCTGCATGCCTTAAAAGAGATGGGGTATCTTCTGTAGATTGTGGAAAATTACATACTATAAATGCTGTTGGTAGATGAATTTGATCATTTGACACATGTCTAGTATGCCAATTATTCATCCATGCTCCACCACGCTTCTCTTTTCTTGCTTCAAGGTCTATATAAATTCTAGCAACTGGCTTATCATTTTCACAAATATCATAACAATTTACCTTTAAACTCCATACTGGTGTATCAACTTTAGTAAATTTAATATTAAATAATTTATATAAAAATTTAAAAAAACCATCTAGTACCTGATTAGATTCAAAGTATGGTCGATATTCCTCTTCATCAATATCATACTGTTCTTTTTTTAATTTTTCACTATAGTATGCAAAATCATACGATTGTATATCAGATATACCATCTAATTCCAATGCTAATGATTCAACTTCTAGAAATTCTTGTTTCGCTTTATTTTTAGCTTTTAATGCAAGATCTTCTAAAAAAGAGATGACATCATCTTCAGATTGTGCCATTTTTGTACTTAGGGAATTTTGTGCATAATTTTCAAAGCCTAATATTTTTGATTTTTCATCTTTAAGACTTAATATTTCATCAATAACAATTTCATTTTTAGGTGCTCTTGTACAATAAGCTTTATATATTTCTTCTCTTTTATTTCTAGATGTACCATATGTAATATATGCTAAATATGATGGCATTTGAAGTGTAAATTTCCATTTTACATTACCATCTTCATCTTCAAAACTAGCAAGATCAAGATCACTTTGTGGTAGTTCTTTAACATCATCAAAACAATCACAAATCATCTCAAATTCATTTGTAGCATCCAATAAATTTTGTGAAAACTCTTTACTAAGCTCACTAAGTCGTAAACTTACTTCTTTAATTCTAATCTTATTTTTATCATCTAAACCACAACCACCAAGTTTAAAATCTCGAATTTCATTTTCTACAACAGTTTTAGATGCTTGGGAAAGAGTAGAAGTATCAATACATTTAAATATCTTAAATAAATCTTCATTTTGAGATTGCCAAGTAGAAAATTCTGATAAAAGAGGTAAACACTTACTATAAACTTCTTGTGTAAGATCACTATTACATACACTATCAAGATGAAATATAGGAGTAATAAATACTTCTAAATCATGACTAATACTTTGATAAGGCTTTACAAAATTATCATATGTTTTATCTTCTGTGCCTATTAAATTATTTATTTTATTTTTATGATTTTTAAGTAGTAGCTCTAACTCTTTTAGTACACTAGCTAAATCATCAATGATAAATTGATTAAATGACACTTATCTATCCTCTTTACCAAAATTAACCATATCATATAATGCATATTTAATAGGATTAGTATTTAAGTGTGTAACAGATGAAATTGGTGCAACAAAGAATGGCAAAGATTCATCATATACAAATGCAGCATCATCTTTATTTTGTACAAAATAATCATAATCACTTTTTAAGTCATATAATTTTATATTATCTGTTTTTAATCCAATTGCCTCAATAAATTGTTTAGTTTTTTCATTTACTGTTTCAGTATCAAAAGAGTCTGTTTTTGTTAATGCAATAGCAAATTTTCTTGTTGCTAATTCAGGTGAGAATTTTTTAACTTCCTCTTTAAGAACATTATATTGATCAAGCATATCTCTATAGTTCGCCATATCAATCATAAATAATAGTGTTTTGGTTCGTTCAATATGTCTTAAAAATTCTAGTCCTAATCCTCTACCATCACTAGCACCATCAATAATACCAGGTATATCTGCCATCATAAATGATGTATATTCACCAACATTAACAACACCTAAGCTAGGAGTCAATGTAGTAAACTCATAATTTGCAACCTCTGGTCTAGCATTTGATAATGTAGATATTAATGTTGATTTACCAACATTTGGATATCCAACTAAACCAACATCTGCAATAAGTTTAAGTTCTAATCTAACTAGCACATCTTGCCCTGGAAGTCCTGGCTGATGATATGTTGGAGTTTGATTTCTAGAGTTTTTAAAATGATAATTTCCCATACCACCTTTTCCACCATCTAAAAATTTTACAGTAGTACCATCTTCAACCAAATCTAATAAAGTATCACCACTATTTGCATCAACTACTTGAGTACCTGGTGGCACCTTTAACGTAAGTGCTTTCCCTGATTTACCAGTAGATCTACTACCTTCTCCTGGATTACCATTATCAGCTTTTACACCACGTCGTCCTTTAAACCAAGATAGTGTATCCGTATTGTTACTTACTTCAAAGAATACAGCTCCACCTTTTCCTCCGTCTCCACCATCTGGTCCACCTTTTACAACAAACTTTTCTTTTCTAAATGATGTACAACCTTCTCCACCTTTACCAGATGAGATTGTTAATTCAACTTTATCTACAAACATAAAGTACCCCTTTTTAAATTAAAAAAGGCACCATAGCATATGCCACAGTGCCTTTTGGTATTAAGATATAAACTTCTTATGAAGCGTAAACAGAAACTTTCTTTCTTTTCATATCTTTATTTTCAAACTTTACTTCACCATCAATTAATGCAAATAGCGTATGATCTTTTCCCATACCTACATTTTCACCTGGATGAACTTTAGTTCCTCTTTGTCTAACAATGATATTACCAGCAACTACTGCTTCACCACCATATTTTTTAACTCCAAGTCTTCTACCAGCTGAGTCTCTATTATTATTTGTACTACCTTGACCTTTCTTGTGTGCCATACTATCTCCTTATGCTGCTATTTTAGTAATTCTAATTTTAGTATAGCTTCTTCTGAAACCTCTTTTTAACTTAGAATCTTTTCTTCTTCTTTTTTTGTAGATAATAACTTTTTTATCTCTACCTTCAACGATAACTTCTGCTGTAACTGTTGAAGACTCAACATCTTTACCAGTTTTTAAAGCTCCATCATTTACTGCAATTACATCAGTAATTTCTACAGTATCTTTTGGCTCTTTGCTTAATTTATCAACATTTAAAATATCACCTTCAGATACTTTATATTGCTTTCCACCACATTTAATAATTGCGTACATTTGTTGCCCTTAATATTATCCTGACAAGCAGGTTAGTTTTATTTCCCGAATTATACGAAAAATATCTTTAAAGTTTCCTTTACTTTAGCTAAAACCAACAAATACTAATGGTAATCAGATACTGTTGCTATAAAATCCATCTCAATCATAGCATTCTTCGGTAAGGCACTAACTTCAATAGTACTTCTTACAGGCTTATGATCTCCGAAAAATTCAGCCATAAGTACATTAACTACACCAAAATCATTCATATCTGTAACATAAATATTTAACTTAAAAACATTAGTAATCGCGCTCTCATTATCTTCAAGAATTGCTTTAATATTTTCAAATATTTGTCGTGTTTGTTTCTTAATATCATTCTCAATCATATCACCATTTGATGCTAGTGCTATTTGACCAGAACTATACATTAGTCCATTTACTTTTACAGCTTGAGAATAAGGTCCAATCGCTACTGGTGCATTTGTTGTATTTAAAAATTCCATTTTTAATCCTACTATAAAATTATTTCTAATTGTATCAAAAAAATAATTAGGCCAAGTCATATATTATATGGTATTAGTTCACCTTTTCGTAATTTCTGTATATTCTCTTGTGTCTGTCTTAAAGTATTTGCCTTTTTCTTAAACTCCATAGATGCATCTAATTTAATATGTTGAATTTGTCTTGTGTAAAATCTTACAAGAAATATATTTAATTGAGATTTTAATTCATCCTCACAATATACTTTAAACTCATCTTTTAAAGTTATACCAACTAGTATTGGATTTGTTCTATCATGAAGCAACATATTAAATTCATTTGAGTGCCTTTCAAACATTGCTATATCCACAACATTCAAAATAATATCACACAATCTATTTGATTCTAGTGCAGTTTTTATAATATTTAACTCAGCAATATCTACAGATAACAGTTCAACATTTTGTGGTCTTGGTGAATTATTTATTGTAGAATTTATATGCTTTGCGTTGATATCTAACTTGATAGATACATATTTTTGATATTCATCTTGTATTAACTTATTTAAACTTCCTAAAAATTGATTTATTTCATTTAACGCTTTTTGTTTATCCAATGGATTTGTTAAATCATATTTTGAAACAATCATATCAATAGTAAAAGGAACAAAAGCTTGTGGATTTTCAAAAATTTTATTAAGCTCTTCAATCGCACCATCCTTAACCATATCAGCTGGATCTTTTCCCTCACCAAAAATCACTACCCCACCCTCAAAATTATTTTGACTTAGTAAGGTACTAGCCTTAAATGCAGCATTTAAACCTGCTTTATCACCATCGTATGCTACAACAACTTTTGGTTCACCCCTTTTCAACAAGGGTAAATGATCTTGCGTTAACGCAGTTCCTAGTGTTGCTACTGAATTATCAAATCCAGCTTGGTGAAGCATAACTACATCCAAATATCCCTCTGTAACAATGATCTGATTTTTTTTAAATATCTGTTTCTTAGCTAAATTATATCCGTATAATAATCTTGACTTATTAAATATTTTTGTTTGAGGAGAGTTGATATATTTTGCATTATGACCACTAATTGTTCTACCACCAAAACCACATATATTTCCATTTGCAGTATGTATTGGGAAAGTTATTCTATCAATAAATCTTGCATATAATCCATTTTCTCCATTATCAATCAATCCAAACTCTTTTGCATCACTTAAATTAAGCATATTTTGTTTTAAAAAGCCAATTGTATTGGATGATTGCGGGGCAAATCCTATCTCAAACTTTTCAATTGATGATTCCCATACCCCCCTATCTTGAAGATATTTCATAGCAATTTGATTTGAAGACAAAAGCTTAATATAGTAAGAGTTTAATTTTTCTACAACACTTATATCTTGTTTTTTATAATTGGAATTTTCATACTCCAAATTAAAATTATACATAGCTGCTAATTTTTCTATAGCTTCTGGATATGTAAGCTTCTCATATTCCATCATAAACTTAATAGAATCACCACCAACACCACATCCAAAGCAATGGTATATTTGTTTTTGAGGACTTACAACAAAACTTGGAGTATCTTCACCATGAAAAGGGCAGCAAGCTTTAAAATTTGCACCAGATTTTTTTAATTGTAAAAATTGTGATATTACATCAACTACATCAAGTGTAGTTTTAAGGTTTTCTATGGAGTTTTTAGCTATCATAAATACATTATATCGTATGAAATATAAAAAT
>CAZWLA010000034.1:10694-14677 GCA_964633845.1 uncultured Arcobacteraceae bacterium
ATATCAGTTTATTTAGCTTTACTCAATGTTGTTGAAAATCGTATACAAAAAGAGGAACTTTTAGAAATACTTGGTACCACTTATTATAAGGGTGGTTTTTTACAAAGAAGTAAAGATATATTTTTAAAAATTCTTAAGTTTTCACCTAGAAATATAGATGCACTATATCATCTTTTAATAATATATGAAAAACTAAATGAATATCAAAAAGCATTAGAGGTGATAGATATTCTAATTGAATTAAAACAAGTTACTCTAAAAGAAGAAGTTTATATAAAAACTTTAGAGTGTATACAAGATCCATTAATATCTTTCAAACAAAATAGTATGAATCTTTTAAATATATATAAAGAACAGAAAATCACTGAAAGACTTGTAGCTGGGTATCTTTTGAGATATAATAAACCTTTATTTTGGAATAATATAGATATTTTCAATCCAAAAGAATTAATTGATTTACTATGGTACTTAGATTATGATGATATTGATTTTGACCTAATATCTAATAATTCATTTTTACAAGAATTATATAGTGCAAAAGGATATATAAAGACTAAGGACTCTAGTGATATATTCGAACTTAACCTTATGATTAATTTAGAGATGATTGGTAAAAATAAGGCAAACTTAGCATTTAATTTTATATGTAATAAATGTAAAAAAACTCATCCCGTAGATGAGACCAGATGTCCAAACTGCAATGAAATACTTTCATTACATCCAAATATGAAGCTAATTAAAAAGCAAAACTTTGCAACAAATAGTTTTCTATAAGGATTTATATGAAGCATATTAAAATATATAGCGATGGAAGTAGTCTTGGCAATCCAGGACCTGGAGGATGGGGAACTATTTTATCTTACAATGGAACTATTAAAGAATTAAGTGGATCATGCGATGATACAACAAATAATCGTATGGAGCTACTTGGAGCTATTGAAGGGCTCAAAGCATTAAAAGAACCATGTAATGTTGAACTTATTAGTGATTCTACATATGTCGTAAAAGGAATCAATGAATGGATTCATGGCTGGATTAAAAAAGGCTGGAAAAACTCTACAAAAAAAGATGTAAAAAATAAAGATCTATGGAAAGAATATATGGAAGTATCAAAGATACATAAAATTAACGCTATTTGG
The DNA here is from genome assembly GCA_964633845.1 of uncultured Arcobacteraceae bacterium. Lineage (GTDB taxonomy): Bacteria > Campylobacterota > Campylobacteria > Campylobacterales > Arcobacteraceae > JADHTT01. Next base: position 11,834 of record CAZWLA010000034.1, read on the forward strand.
GTTAAAGGTCATGCTGGACATGATGAAAATGAAAGATGTGATATTCTTGCACGAACAGCTGCAGAACAATTACAAAATAAATTAAAATAAAGGATAATAATGAATAATCAATTTACAAAACTTGAAGAGTGTTTGGATTATAAGTTTAATAATAAAAATCTAATAATCGAGGCACTAACACATAAGAGTTACAAGAAACCATACAGTAATGAGAGACTTGAATTTTTAGGAGATGCTGTATTAAACCTTATTGTTGGAGAATATCTATATAACAAATTTCCAAATTCAAATGAAGGTGAACTATCTAAAATGAGGGCAAGCCTAGTAAATGAACAGGGATTTACAAAGCTTGCAATCCAAATAGATCTTGGGGACTATATCTTTTTATCGAATGCTGAAGATAGAAATAAAGGTAGAGAAAAGCCATCAATACTTTCAGATGCATTTGAAGCAATTATGGGTGCCATATATATGGAGTCAGGACTTCAAACTGTCAAAACTATAATTCTTAGGCTTTTAGAATCTGGATATGATCAAATTAATTTAGATAATCTCTTTAGTGATTACAAAACAGCCTTACAAGAGGTAACTCAAGCAAAGTTTGCTTCTATACCAGAATATAAAATAGAGGGTGCAACTGGTCCAGATCATAAAAAAGAGTTTGAGATCTCTATATGGATAGATGGGAAATGTTATGGTTGCGCAAAAGGTAATAGTAAAAAAGTAGCACAACAAGCTGTAGCTAAAATAGCACTTGACAAGATTAAGGATGAAAATAATGCAAAATAGTTTTGGAGCAAAATTTAGATTTACTACATTTGGTGAATCGCATGGCAAAGCACTAGGAGTAATTGTAGATGGTGTTCCAGCTGGATTAAAAATTGATGAAGAGTTTATTCAAAGTGAAATGGACAGAAGAAAACCAGGTAAAAGTAAATTTGAAACACAAAGAAAAGAAGGTGATAAAGTTGAAATACTAAGTGGTGTTTTTGAAGGATTAAGTACAGGTACTCCAATATCAATGATTGTCTTTAATGAAAATCAAAAAAGTAAAGACTACTCTAATGTAAAAGATCTATTTAGACCAGGACATGCAGATTTTACATATTTTCATAAATATGGTATAAGAGACTATAGAGGTGGAGGAAGAAGTTCTGCTAGAGAAACAGCGTGTAGAGTTGCAGCTGGAGCAATTGCAAAACTAATGCTAGATCAACTTGGAATAGAAGTTCAAAGTGGAATATGTGAAATAAATGGCATTAAAAGTGAAAAAATAGATTTTGAAAATTCAAAAAATAGTACAATTTTTGCACTTGATAAAGATATAGAAACTCAACAAAAAGAAGCAATAGAAATTGCCTTAGAATCACACGATAGTGTTGGTGGTGCTGTATTAGTACGTGCATCTAATGTTCCTAAAGGTCTTGGTGAGCCTATGTATCATAAACTTGATGGCCAAATTGCAAATGCTATGATGGGTTTAAATGCTGTAAAAGCCGTAGAGATTGGTGATGGTATTGATGCTTCAAGAAGCAAGGGTAGTGTAAATAATGATCAAATTACATCACAAGGGTTTACTACTAATCATAGTGGTGGGATACTTGGTGGTATTAGTAATGGTGACGATATTATTACAAAAATATATTTTAAACCTACGCCATCTATTTTTATAGAACAACAAACAGTAAATGAACAAAATGAGAATCAAACATATTTCCTAAAAGGTAGGCATGATCCTTGTGTTGCAATTAGAGGCAGTGTTGTTTGTGAGTCTATGATGGCACTTATTTTAGCAGATATGGTTCTACTTAATATGAACTCAACAATGGATAATGTTAAAAAAGTTTATCAAGCATAATCAACATAACCAAAATTAGATATAAGCTTTAATAGCCTTTCATCATCTAATACATTAGCTGTTCCGTATGCAACAGCTAACAGTGGTTCATCTGCCACTTTTACTGGAAGTTTTACTAAATCATGTAGATATACATCTAGTCCATTAATTAGTGCTCCACCACCAGTTAGAACGATACCATTATCAACAATATCACCTGCTAGATCAGGTGGCATCTCTTCTAATACATTTCTAACAGCAATTGCTATCTCTTTTAGTGGTTCTTTTAATGCTTCAAAAGTATCATTTGATGTTATTTCAATTGTAGATAATAGTCCTGATGCATCTCTACCCTTTACTTTCATAGAAGTAGGACTATTTGATGTAATAGCAGTACCGATAGTAAGTTTTATATTTTCTGCTGTTCTATCTCCAATATATAGATTTGAATTTTGTCTTACATAATCTATAATAGCTCTATCAAATCTATCGCCAGCTACTTTTACAGATTTACTTAATACTAATCCACCTAATGATGTAACACCAATCTCTGTTGTTCCACCACCAATGTCAACTACCATATTTCCTGTTGGATCATCTACTGGTATACCTGCTCCAATTGCTGCTGCCATTGGTTCTTCTACGAGGAATACCTCTCTAGCTCCTGCACTAATAGCAGACTCTTTTACAGCTTTTCTTTCTACTTGTGTAATACCATGAGGGATACATATTATAATTCTTGGTCTTAAGAATGTTGTTCTATTATGAGCTTTTTCTATAAAGTATCTAATCATTCTTTCAGTCATCTCAAAATCTGCAATTACACCATCTCTCATTGGTCTAACTGCTTCAATATTCATAGGTGTTTTACCAATCATATTTTTTGCTTCATTACCAACAGCTAGTATCTTATCACTCCCACTTCTACTATGTTGAATAGCTACAACTGAAGGTTCATTAATAATAATGCCTTTACCTCTTGTTGATACTAATGTATTTGCAGTACC
>CAZWLA010000035.1:0-14200 GCA_964633845.1 uncultured Arcobacteraceae bacterium
ATTTTATGAAAAGTTGTCTTGACAAATCAGGCCATTATACTGAAAGATTAAATTCATTTGGAATTGAAAATATTACAGCAAAGATTTTTGATATAAATATTCCTCTTTCACAAATAGACAAAGTTGACTTCTTAAAATAATTATTTACAACCCTATTTTGACCATAAAAAGACCACATTTAGAAGAGAAAGCATATCGTCTTGACATTTATATCAAGGGGTTATTGCATTTGAATTATTTACAAATACAAAAGCCACACCACAGCTTATGGAAGCTATGAGAAGTGGATTAAAGGCTTAAAACTATTCAGTCAAGCCTTCAAGAATCTCTTTCATTCTACTGTAAGTTTCCTCCACAGCATCAATTGATTCTTGATCAGTGATACCTAAATCACCAATCCAATTATCAATTGAAGGAAATTTAATATATACAGAATCTTCATCTTTTTTCTTATAAATCACTAATGAAAATGGAGCATATGATCCAGCATCTGGATGATTTTTTGACACAGGATATATTGCATTAAATCTAATAATTGAATATGTATCAAAAAAATCATATTTATCTGAATTATAGCTATATGACTTTGGTACTAAAAACCCAACAGGCCCTATTTCAGCTTCAAACTCATCTTTGAATTCATCTTTTAAATCAGCATATGTTGTACCATCTTCAAGCTCAAACTCTACAGTAAATTCTGTCGTTAATTTTTTATTAGTCGCACTATTGTCTAATGGTAAATATTTACCATTTGGTAGTGCATTATGAAGTGCTTTATCTACTGACTTAGCATATGCTACTAAATCAGGGTCTGCTACAGGAATATTTGTAACTCTAGCCATACCTTCTAATGATAATGTAGATACATTAATAGTATTATCAGCATCATTTGAATAAATTGACATTGATAATGGTGTTATCATACCTATATTTGGATACTTTGATATTAGCTTTAAAAGTATTTTTTCATTTGTAAATATTGCTAAATTATATTTTTTACGATGAATATTTCCATATCGTTTTGAAAAAATAGAATTCATATCATTATTTACATCAACAATTACTCCACTATCATTAAAAGCTTTTTCAATAGTTTTAGCACTTATTGCACCATCTAGGTTCACTACACTAAATATTTTATTATCTGCCAAACTAGCACTTGTACTTAATATTAAAAATACAGCTGTAAAAATCTTAAAAACACTTTTCATTTTATATCCTTGAATTAGTTATTCTTATATTTTACAGAATATTTTTTATAGCTAGCTTATATATGTATAGATTTTAGTATAATTATTTCCTATCAAAGTGATATATTGAATTATACTCTTTTGGTTCCCTATTTTTCCAGCTTAGGTATGATGTCTTTAGATGCTTACCGTTATTTGATAATTCATGTATAATCTGATGTACATGATCCTCTTTTGATTGACAAAGTTCAGTAGTCATATCACAATCAAAGACTATTCTATTTTCAGTACTTACTTCTAAATTTGCTATAAATTCAGGCTGATTCATTTTTACACAATAATGAGTTGCTTTAATCTGTGTACATAAAATATCTTTACAATGGTACATTGTAACCATCTGCTTATCTGTATTTGGCAAAAGATCTTCTTGAACTGTACTCATCCCACCAATTGATTTAAATTCAATACCTGTAGCATCTGTACCAACTAAGGGTGCTACAATTTTATGCTTATGTGATGTCGTTCCTAATTGATCTTTTGCAGGTGAAAGTACCCACTTACCACTTAGTGCTTCCATCCAATCATATAAATCCATTGCATCAAGATCCTCGGCATAACTTGTCGAAAAAAATGATATTGAAATTAAAAAAGATAATATAACTTTTTTAAACATAATATACTCCTATATTTTATTTATACTCGTGATGTATTTTTCCATTAAAGAAAAATCTATACTATCATCTATATCTATTTCAAGATCCATCAAAATAAGATCTTTTATTTTAAATTGTTCAAGTTTTACTAAATCTTTTGCAGTTGTAACTACAATATGATTTTCATATTCTTTTTCTAAATTTTTTATATCTTCTTTAGTAAAAATATAATGATCAGGATATGATACTATCTTTGTATTATCTGGTAGAAATTCTTTTAGCCTATCTGGCTTAGATATAGCAGTCAGACATACAATCTTTTGAGGCAAAGATTCTAGTACTTTTCCATTTTGCTTAAAACTCACTACTCTTTTAAAATCTATACCATCTTGTAATACCATATTTGCTGTAGTATACATAATTTTAGGTTCTCTATATCCACCACTAGGTAAACAGAATAAATTTGTAGGTTCAACTTTTGGACGCACTAAAATATTAAATTTTTCTATATCATATTTTGAAAATCCATCATCTAAAAATACAATTTTTGCACCCATCTCTTTTGCTTTTAATATTGCTTCTTTTCTATTTTCAGACACTATTACAGTAGCAAAAGGCAATGATTTTGCCAAAAGCATTGCCTCATCCCCACTTTGATTACAATCTACTTTTATCTTACCGTTTTGCGATACAACTATCATACCAGAAGATTGCCTACCATAGCCTCTAAGTACTACTGCTACATTTTTTTTATTTTTTGCTAAAGCTATTGTCAGTGGTGTTTTACCACTTCCTCCAACTATTAAGTTTCCAATACTTACTACTGGTATACCTACAAAAAACTTTTGCCTTACAGATATTCTTTTATATAGGTTTACAAAACAATAAACTATAGTAAGAGGAAACATAGCAATTGAAATCAATTGCTGAAAAAAATTAGGGAAGAACAGATACTGCTCCACCCATTTATAAAAATAGTTATTCACTATACCCAACTACTCTCAATTTCAATAATTTTATTACATACATAATCAACATCTTCATTAGACATAGCTGCATATATAGGTAAAGATAAAATCTTACCATAAGAATTTAAGGCATTTGGATATGCCATAATCTTTAATTTATACTTATTTTTGTAGTAAGTTAAAAGATGTAGTGGTACATAGTGAAGTCCAGTTGAAATACCTTCATCTTTTAGTGCTCTAGCAAAGGCATCTCTATTTTTATCAATTTCTACTATAAATTGTGTATAAATTTGGTCTTCACAAAACATAGGTATCTTTATATGCTTTAGTCCTGATAATCTTTGACTATACATATTCGCAATCTCAATACGTCTTCCTATAAATTGATTTGTTTTTTTAAGCTGAGCAATATTAAATGCAGCTTCAAGCTCACTAATATCAAATTTATATCCCATATCAACTACATCATATAGATAATCAAGATCACCATTTTCATCATAATCACTTGCAATACCATGAGATCTAAGAAGTCTTGCACGAGAAGCGATATCATCATTATTAGTTACTATAATTCCGCATCTACTTGTAGTATGTTTACTACTTGCTTGATTCATAGAAAATATGGTCATATCAGCATCAAGGTTACCTACAAGTTCATCATCAAAAGTTGCACCAAGTGCAGATGAAGCATCCTCTATTAGAATAATATTATATTTTTTACAAAGTGCATATAACCTTTCAAGATCAATTAATTCACCAGCAACAAAATTTATAATTGCTGCTCTTACTTTTTTAGAATTATTTTCTTCTAAATATGTCTCAAATTTATTAAGATCAATATTGTAAGAATTTGATGCAATATCTATAAATACAGGCTCACTATCAAAGTGTCTTACAGCTTCTGGAGCATTTACTGATGAGTTTACACTCATGATAACCTTATCGCCCCTTTTAATATCAATAGCACTTAATGCTAATGTAATTGCTGAAGATGCATTAATCACAGAAATAGCATGTGACACACCAATATATCTTTTGAAATTTGCTTCAAACTCTTCTATCTTTGAATTTGTATTATTTTGTAAGGCATCTGTAATACTTTCTATCTCTTTATTATCAGTAGATGATCTAAAGAATAGTATATCTCTTTGTTCTTCCATATTAACTCTCCTAATTTATTTAACTAAAATCTATATTGGCAATAGCTGGTAATTTGCCTTTGAATGCATTAGCTTTCATCCTATAATAAAGCATATCAATTAAATCCTCTTCTATACCTTCTGCAATAAGATCTGCTTTTGTAGCATCACCATCTACAATTTGTTTTAATACATCATCCATAGTTTTATATGAATATCCAAGCTCTTCCTCATCACTTTGACCTTCCCAAAGGTCAGCAGATGGTGGCTTTTCTACAATAGCATCAGTTACACCTAAAAATTTAGCAAATTCAAATTCATCAGATTTATACATTTGTCCAATTGGATTAATAGCACATGCAGTATCACCATATAGTGTTCCATATCCAAGAAGTATCTCAGACTTATTTGAAGTTCCAACTACAATAGCAGACTCTCTAGCAGATATATCATAAAGTACAGACATTCTCATTCTTGCACTTAAATTTCCAACTCTTAAAGGATCTGAATCTTTGGCATTGTTATCAAAATAACCTTTTACCATAGGAGCAATCTCTACAACCTCATAAGATATATCAAACTTTTCACAAAGCTCAATAGCATCAGCAGCACTAGCATCACTTGACATATGTGATGGCATAAGTACTCCAACAACATTTTTACTTCCAAATGCTTTAGCACACAATACAGCTACCACTGCAGAATCTAATCCACCACTAATACCAACTATAACTTTCTTTGCGCCAATGTTTTTAGCTTCATCTTGCAAAAATTTAATCATCTGATCTTCTATAGATACCCAATTCATATTATCTCTCCATATTCCATTAATAACAATATCTTAATTAAATTGGATTATTTTATCTAAAAAGCACTTATTGTAGACAATAAAAAAGCCACATCCTAAAAAGGATGTGGCTTTAAATTGAGTTAAATATCTCACACAGTTTACTTCACTTCGTTCAGTTTCACCAATACGCTCTAACGAGCTAGTTCACACGGAGCTTTATGTAAATCCTTGATTTACAAATAAAACTCGTAAAATAATAAAAAGAGTGAAGCAGTTCACTCTTTTTTAATTATTTTACCATATCTACTAATTCTTCTTTAGATACCTTATTAAAGTTAAGGTATTTATAAATCTCATCAGTCATCTCTGGTTTAATCTTATTAGATACAATCTCTAAATACTCAGCTGGAGTTGGTAATTCACCTTTAAGTGCTACAACAGCTGCAAGCTCTGCAGATCCTAGGTATACTTGTGAACCTTTACCAAGTCTATTATCAAAGTTTCTTGTAGATGTTGAGAATACAAATGCATTTTGTGCAACTGATGCTTGGTTACCCATACATAAAGAACAACCAGGGATCTCAGTCCTAGCTCCTGCCATACCAAATACAGAGTAGTAACCCTCTTCTTGAAGAGTTTTCTCATCCATTTTAGTAGGAGGACAAATCCATAATTTATTTGCAACAGCACCTTCACCTCTTAGGATCTCTGCATGCGCTCTAAATAGACCAATATTTGTCATACAAGAACCAACAAATACTTCATCAATCTTAGTTTGAAGACCAGCTTCTCTAATTTCAGTTAATGTTTTAACATCATCTGGATCATTTGGACAAGCTAAGATTGGCTCTTTGATCTCATCCATATCAATCTCGATAACTGCTGCATATTCTGCATCACTATCTGCTTCCATAAGTTCTTGATTAGCTAACCAATCTTTCATCTTATCAGCTCTTCTTTGTAAAGTTGCAGCATCTTCATAACCTTGAGCAATTAACTCTTCAATAAGAACAATATTTGACTCCAAGTATTCAGCAACTGGCTCTTTGTTAAGCTTAACTGTACAAGCAGCTGCAGATCTCTCAGCAGATGCATCAGATAATTCAAATGCTTGCTCACATTTAAGATCTTCAAGACCTTCAATCTCTAAAACTCTACCACCAAAGATATTTTTCTTACCAGCTTTTTCAACTGTTAATAAACCATCTTTAATAGCTTGGTGAGGAATAGCATTTACCATATCTCTAAGAGTGATACCTGGTTGCATAGTTCCTTTAAATTTAACTAGTACAGATTCTGGCATAGTAAGTGGCATCATACCAGTAACGCCAGCAAATGCTACAAGTCCAGATCCTGCTGGAAATGAGATACCAACTGGGAATCTTGTATGTGAATCTCCACCAGTACCTACTGTATCTGGAAGACATAATCTATTTAACCATGAGTGAATTACACCATCACCTGGTCTAAGGATAAATCCTTTTCTAGATGTCCAGAACTCTGGTAGTGTATGTTGTAATTTAATATCTGCAGGCTTTGGATAAGCTGCAGTATGACAGAATGATTGCATAGTCATATCAGCACCAAAAGAAAGTGCTGCTAATTCTTTTACTTCATCTCTAGTCATTGGTCCAGTTGTATCTTGAGATCCAACAGTAGTTGCGATTGGTTCACAGTAAACACCTGGCTTAACACCATCCATACCACAAGCTTTTCCAACCATTTTTTGTGCTAAAGTGAATCCTTTTCCATTATCAGCAGGTTGTGCAGGAGTCATAAATAGATCACCAGCATCCATACCTAAAGATTCTCTAGCTTTTGCAGTTAAACCTTTACCAATAATTAGAGGAATTCTTCCCCCTGCTCTCATCTCATCTGGAAGAGTATTTGGAGAGATTTCATAAGTTGATACTACTGCACCATCTTTTTCAATCGTACCTTCAAAAGGTTTAACAGTAATAACATCACCAGTATTTAGTTCAGCTGTTGGAGCTTGAATAGGGATACATCCTGAATCTTCTGCAGTATTAAAGAAAATTGGAGCAATAATATCACCAATTACAATACCACCAGTTCTTTTATTTGGAATACCTGGAATATCTCTACCCATATGCCATTGTACTGAGTTGATTCCAGATTTTCTAGATGAACCTGTACCTACAACATCACCAACGTATGCTAAAGGATGACCTTTTTGCTTAAGTTCTTTCATAGTATCAAGTGGATTATCCATTCTATTTACAAGCATAGAATTTGCATGTAATGGGATATCTGCTCTTGTAAATGCTTCACCCGCTGGAGATAAATCATCAGTATTTGTTTCACCTGGGATTTTATATACAGTTACAGTGATCTCTTCTTCCATTGCTGGTTTATTTGTAAACCACTCACCAGCAGCCCAAGAGTTAACAACCTCAGCAGCTTTAGTATTTCCAGCATCCATTAGAGCTTTTACATCATTAAATGCATCATATACTAAGATTGTATTTTTTAATTGACAAGCTGCAGTATTTGCAACATCACCATCAATTTTTAGAGCTTCAACAAGTGGAGCAACATTAAATCCACCAAGCATAAGACCTAAAATCTCACATGCTTTTACAGCATCAATAGCATCACAAGATACATTACCCTGTACGATATCATTTAAAAATGCAGCTTTTACATATGCAGCATCATCAACACCAGCAGGAATTTTGTTTGTAAACATATCCATTACATAATCTTGCTCTGATATTGGAGATACTTTTAATAATTCAACTAAATCTGCAACTTGTTCTGCAGTTAAAGCTAATGGTGGAACACCAAGAGCTGATCTTTCTTCTGTGTGTGCTTTGTAAGCAGCAACTAAATTCATAAATAAAGTCCTTCTAATAAAATTTGTTTCAAAGGTGATTTTATCCAAAAGGCTTAGATATTTTGCTTAAGATTTGGATTTAGTCTATATTTTCCTAAAAAAGTATAAAACAGTAAGTAGTATTGCCACAACAAGAGCTATACCATAAGTTTTAAATTCATCTACGTAAGTATATACAAGCTCACCTAGCATAAAGCTTGCAACTCCTACAAAAAGTGTCCATGCTATTGTGGCCAAGAGATTAAATATTGTAAATTTTCTACCATCATATTTTGTAAGTCCCATAGCTAATGGTATAAGTGTCTTGATACCATAAATATACTTTTGAATAAATACTACTACAGAACCATATTTTCTCATCATAAGATGGGCTAAGGCAATCTTTCTTTGATGCTTGCCCATCATCTGCTTTGCATATGACTTATTGTTTCTAGCTAAAAAAAACAAAAATTGATCACCTATAAAGTTAGCAGTTCCAGCTACTATCATCGAAGTATATATATTTAATTCACCAGCAAATGACAATACACCAGCAACTGCTAAGGCTAAAAAACCACCACCAAATGAATATAAAAATAGGACAATATATCCCCAATCTCGTATTAAATCTTCCATTTTTTCCTATTTATTTTTATTTTAATTATTAAGTTTTGGCTTAGCATTTCCAAATAATGCACCTATTCTAAATAGTGCTCTGCCTTTAGCATCAAAATTATTTTCATCTCTAAAAGTTAAACCAGCACCAAATTCATAATAGCCCCAGTTTTTATAAAAATAATTTTTATAAGTAGCGCCTGCATAGTAATAATCAACTTCTAAATTTTTATTTATAATATCATCTTTTGTAGCATATGATGATACAGTATAATGTAAAGATTTTCTAGAATTTAATTGTACATAAAGATTAACACTATGTAATAACTCATATTTATTGTCATATTCTTCTTGAAACCTATAACTATTATCAAAAGATATTTTACTATTCTCACTGATGTCTTTAGAAAAATTCACACTTACTGTATTATCAAACCCAAAGTCACTAAAATATATAGCTCTATTACCCAAATATAATTCTAATTCATTTTCAAAATATTGTGTAGTTTTTAGATTATAGGATACAAATGGGTCTATCTCTATCCCTCTAAACTTTACACCAATTCTTGCCTTATTGTGAGTAAGACCAAATAAAAAACTTTCACTATTATCTCTATCATCTATAGAGTTATTCTTATTATAGTTTTCTAAGCTTACTCTATATTTATCTCTAAACCTAGGGAACAAAAGCCTTATTTTAATATTACTGTTATTAATAATAGCTTGCCCTTTTTCATCTACTGACTCATAATATATATCAGCTTTAGCAAGATTACGATTATCTATATTATAATCTTCACCAGAAAAACTTGTATCCAAGTCATTAGAGGTATCATAAATAAAAGTTTCCGTATACTCATATGATTTATCCAGATAATCATTTGCATTAGCAATATTTATCAAAAATATACTAACTAGCAACATCACATATTGTTTTAAATTAACTATCATCTTCTATCCTTTTAAAACATATTCCTGATTCATCATCACATATCTCAAGTAGTATACCATCTTTAAAGCTAAGATATCCATCATAACGCTTTTGCTTTTTTTTATTTAACCTCACATATGTACATACTGAATTTTTGCAACTCATATTTATCTCATAGTGATCTTTAGTGAATATTTTATGCTTAGGTTGTGAATTTTGTAGTTGTTTTATAAGCTCTAGAAGTAAATATTTATCTTTTTTATATTTATTTTTACCTTTTAGTTCAGGTTTTTTATTTGGTTCATAGATTATATAGTTATCAAATGGTGTCAATAAATTCAGAAGACCACCTTTAGGTTTACCCACTAAGTAGCCTTTATCAATCGTACTAAAATTATCTATAGTACCCACTTTTATGCCATGTAGTTTTATATTATATTTATTATTTGTCGAAGCAAAAAGCACAACAGTACAAAAAATTAAAAATAAAACTATTTTTCTCATCTAAACTTTAATTGATTCCAAAAAATTCTAATGCTTCTTCTTGATCATCATCTAGATCATCAATAGGATTTGCTTTTATCTGTTCAATAATATATACTTTTATTTGCTCTCTAGTTTTTTCAATATCATCAACAATTACAAATCCATTAAATCCCATAGGATGATCATTAAAATAAAATTTACCATCACAATTGTTTTCTATAAATTCAGCAATACCTCTATATGTAATAAAATCAAATGATATAGCATGCCACCCATAATCCTCTACAACTTCATCTGTAAAAAGATCAAGACCATCACTTGGATGATCATGATATAGATATTCATTTTTTTTAGACTCTACAAGCTTTAGAAACTCATCTGGTTTTTCAATCTCAATTTTTTCCATAATATCCCTTTATAGATTATAGTGCCTTAGCCATAATCTCATTTAATCTTTGTGTGAAAGAAACAGTATCTTTTATCTCAATACCTTCACTCATCTTTGCTTGGTCTAATAATAACCAAGAAACATTTTCAATCATCTTATCATCTGAACATCCATTTAATGATTTTACAATATCATGATCAGGATTAATCTCTAAAATAGGAGCAGATTCTGGTACCTCTTGTCCCATTTGCTTCATCATAGCTGCCATTTGAGCCATTGGGTCATTTGGATCTTTTACTACACAAGATGGAGAATCAGAAAGTCTATTAGTAGTTTTTACCTCTTTAACTGCATCACCTAAAACACCAGTAATTTTTTCTACAATTGATTTGAATTTTTCTTCAACTTCTTTTGCTTCTTCTTCTGTTTGCTCTGTCTTTGGAGCTTCACAAGACGTGATATCTTTAAATTCCCACTCTTGGTATGAACCAATTGCTGGAGTAATAACCTCATCAATCTCTTTATCATCTAGAATTAAAACTTCAATTTCATTCTTTCTATATGATTCCATAAGTGGAGAATTTCTAAGTACTCTTTCATCTTCACCTACAATATAAAAAATAGCTTTTTGTTCACTATTTGCTCGCTCTTTATAATCTTTTAACGATACCATTTTGACTGCATCATTTGTAGATTTATATCTTACTAGTTCAAGTAGTGCATCTTTATTTACGTGATCTTGATATATACCTTCCTTAATTGCTCTATTATATTGAGTTGTAAACTGTTCAAATTTCTCTTCATCTTTAGCTAGCTTTTTAATCTCACCAAGCACTTTTTTAATAGAAGCTTGCTTGATATTTGCCATTACTCTATTTTCTTGAAGTAGTTCTCTAGATACATTTAGAGGTAAATCATCAGAATCTATGATACCTTTTACAAATCTAAGGTATGTAGGTAACAACTCTTTTTCATCATCAGTAATAAATACCCTTTTTACATATAGTTTAACACCAGGTTGAAAGTCAACCCTATACATATCCATAGGAGCAGTAGCAGGGATATAGAAAAGTGTAGTGTAGTTATTTACACCCTCTGCTCTTGTATGCACATGTGCCATTGGGTCTTGTGAATCATGTGATATAGTCTTATAAAATTCATTATATTCTTCAGCTTTTAATTTTGATTTACTTTGAGTCCAAAGTGCAGTAGCTTCATTGATTTGTTCTCTTTTTTTCTCTATTTTAGTTTCTGGCTCTTTTTTAGCTTCCTTTTCCTCTTCAGTTTGCTCTATAGTAACTTCTTCAGAGTAGTTTAAGAAGATTGGATATGCTATATGATTTGAGTATTTTTTAACTACAGTTTCCACTCTTGCCTTAGATGTATAGTCACTTACTTCATCTTCTTTTAGCTTGATATATATTACCGTACCACTAGTTTCTTTGATACAAGGTGCAAGATCAAAGCTACCAGACCCATCAGATGACCATTTATATGCAGTATCTTCTCCAGCTTTTTTAGATATTACATCTACTTTATCAGCTACCATAAATACAGAATAAAAACCAACTCCAAACTGACCAATTAAGTTTGAATCTTTTTTAGCATCTCCACTCATAGCTTCTACAAATGATTTTGTACCAGATTTTGCAATAGTACCAATAGAAGCGATTAAATCCTCTTCATTCATACCAATACCATTATCCATAATAGTAATTGAATTATCTTCATCATCAATCTTGATATTAACCTGACCTGACCAGTCTTGGTAAGTATCTTTTAGATTGTCATCTGTAAGTCTTAAGTAATTTAGTTTATCAATTGCATCTGAAGCATTTGATACAAGTTCTCTTATAAAAATCTCTTTGTTTGAGTATAGTGAGTGTGTCATTAGTTGAAGAAGCTGACCAACCTCTGTTTGAAATTCATATTTTGCCATTTATACATCCTTTTGTAATATTTTATAAATTATACAAGGATTTTATCATAACTTTATAAAAGAAAACTAAAGTTTAATAAATAATTAGCACTATTAGGTATTAAGTGCTAATTTTAATTTTTTATACTGTTTTTTAAATGTAAAATCTTTTGCTTTTTGATAGTTTTGTTTTTGAATATTTTTTATCTCATCTGAATTTTCTAAAAGCATATCAATTTTATGCACTGTTGATACATCTGTAGGGCTTGACATGATAGAGAAATTATCAAGTAGTTCAAATATATGATTTGTACTTGGAGTAAATACAACACATTTGCATGCCATAGCTCGCAAAATACTTGAAGCAAAAAGTTTATTTGAAGTTGGAAGTAAAAATATATCAGCAGCTCTAAATATATCACCTTGAGCCAATATCACCTTATCACTTAAATCCATCTCTTTTAATACTGGCACTACAGACTTAAGCTGCTCAGGAGATCCAGATATCACACCTTTAAAATTAGTAGAACTTAACTCTCTTAAAAACTTTAAAAATGTAATTACACCTGTCTTATCGTAATTTTTACCAGTAAAATATATTAGTTTTGTCTTCTTTGATACATCATATATATCACAAAACCCCTCTTTGAATTTTTTCTTTTTAAATTTATCTACATCTTGTGGTGGATATATCACCTCAATCATATCATTTGTAATAGATCCATTTGTCTTATCTACTATATTTGCTTTGATAGTGTTAGAGCTAACTATAACTTTTGATGATTTTAACATTAATTCTATATCAGATTGTTTTAATACTCCACTATGAAAATATATATCTGGAGTTTTAATATCACTACCAAATCCCCACTTTTGACCAAAACTTGGCTCTTCATAAAGCTCATGATCAAAATCTTCTAAAAATTTTTCTATTAACGGTGTCTTGCTTTTAAAATATACTACCAATTTATCTCCAATAAAAAGGGGTTCAGTCCCCTTTTAAATTTACTTTAATTATAAATATCTTTCCTGTGACCAGCAGAGATAACAGTGATGATTAATATATCATCCTCTTTTTTTAGAATAATTCTATAATCAGCAACTCTAAATCTAAACTTTCCTTTATGTGTACCTTTTAGAGCTCTAATATTATTTTTTACACTTTCTGGATTGTTAGCCAATACTATTAGCTTCTCTTTTATCATTTTTTGCGCTACGCTATCTAGCTTTTTAAACTCTTTTTGTGCACTAGTTAAAAATAGAAGTTGATACATCTATATTATATACCAAGATCTTCAAAAACTTTATTAGCTTCTATTAGCTTCTCATTTTTATTTTCTAGATTATCAAGTCTCTTATCAGCAATCTTTTCATCAATATAATCAAAATACATACTTAATGCTTTTTCTACAATATGACTTTTTTTCTCATTTAACTCAGCTGATACGCTATTTAATTCATCTATTACAAAGTCTGATACTGTAAAAGTACTTCTTATCTTTTGCATAATTTACCTTTCATATAATTATATGAATGATTATACATAAAACTTCTATTTATGTCAAGAAAGAAATAATGGGTCTGATCCCTTCTTTAAACCTTCTCTTCATTTCTTATAAAATTAAGAAAAAATACTAAGAAGATAGATAATATAAGTCCTGTTACAAATGCAACAACTACGATTAACTTTTTCTTTGGTTTTATTGGATGATCATTAGTAATAATCATGCCAACTACCTCTGAGTTTTTATAATTATGTGGTAACAACATAGAACTAACTAAACTTTTCTTCTCTAGTAGATCATTTATGGTTGTTGTAGCTAAAGTATCTTTTTGATTTCTCATATCCATTAATTGGATATTTAATTTTACTATAAATGTAGATAAATCCCTCTTTTCCATAAGCTTAAGGGCAGCAAGAGATGGGTTTGTATTTTCAATTTTTGATAAATTGTTATTGATTAACGTTAATTGTTTTTTATAATCTTTAAGATTTTCATCTTGAATACGTATCTTTTCTTCTAAAAGTACTATCTCTTTATTTTTAATATTTGAAATTTTTGTTTCAATATTCTTGATTTCTAGTTCTCTTCTGTCCTTAACGTCATCCAAAATTAATTGATGTTCTTTTTTAATATATGCAACTACTTTGTCCACTTCTTCAATAGCTAACTCATTTGATATCGCCAGTGATCTTATCGATACAAAATTTTTTGATTTTTTAGGTATAGATATAGAATCAATCTCAGATACTCGATCTTTCTCATTTTTTAACATATCAATATA
>CAZWLA010000036.1:0-13895 GCA_964633845.1 uncultured Arcobacteraceae bacterium
ATGAAGATCTGTATATAGTAAAGCGTGCAGTAGGTAAAATAGAAACTCCAGATGAGTTGAAATTTGAGTTAGTTTAGATTATGAAAATTTGTATTGTTAAACTATCAGCCATGGGTGATATTATACATGCTATGGTTGCCTTGCAATTTATTAAAAAACAAATTCCAAATTGTCAAATTGATTGGATAGTTGAGGATGGATTTAAAGGTGTATTAGAAAATAACTCTCATATTGATAATATTTTACCAGTAAATTTAAAAGCTATCAAAAAGAAAAAATTTGAAATATTTAATCAAATAAAGTTATTGAATAAATATGCTAAAAATCAGTATAATATAGTCATAGATGCTCAAGGATTATTAAAGTCAGCAATAGTAGCCAAGATAGTTGGTGGAAGAATTGTGGGAAGTAAAATAGTTGGCTTTGATAAGGATTCTACTAGAGAAGGTATCGCTTCTTGGTTTTATGATGAGAGTGTAAATATTGGGTATGATAAAAATGTAATTGATAGAAATATTAAATTAATATCACAAGCTTTAGATATCAATATTTCAAAAGAGGATATATTAAATAAAGAGTTGTTTTTATATAGTAAAAAAATAAATAAAAATTTGAATAATAACATCCTATTTATAGTTGGAGCATCAAAGCCAAATAAAATGTATCCAAAAGAACAGTTTTTAGAATTAGTACAAAGTTTACAAGATGAAAAAATAGAAGTAATTTGGGCAAGCAAAGAAGAGGGATATATTGCTGATTTCTTAGTTCAAAATTGCATTAATGTGAAAAAAGCTAAAACAATGAGTCTAGATGAATTGAAATTAAAAATAGCTAATTCAAAACTAATCATTGGAAATGACACAGGTCCTACACATATGGCATGGGCTTTAAATATACCATCTATTACAATATTTGGGCCAACTCCTGCATATAGGAATACATATGAAACATCTATAAATAAAACGATAAAATCAAATACGAAAGTAGATCCATTAAAACTAGACTATGAAGATTATTCAATTAATAAAATTGATCCAAAAGATATATCTCATTTAGCAAAAGAACTTCTACTATGCTAAATATAAAAGATATTAAATTAATCTTAAAAGAGGGAGAAAGTAAAACTGTAGAATTTAAAACTTCATTTCAAAAAGAAGTTATAGAATCAGTAGTTGCTTTTGCAAATAGCTATGGTGGTAAGATTTTTATTGGTATTGAAGATGATGGCAATATTAAAGGTGTAACAATATCAGATGAGACTATCCAAAATCATATAAATACTATAAAGCAAAATACACAATCAAGTATCATAGTGGATATAGATGAATATGAAATAGAATCAAAAATAGTACTTGTAATAGATGTCAAAGAATATCCATTAAAACCAATATCTTATAAAAATAGATACTATAAAAGAGTTAAAAATTCAAATCATATAATGAGCTTAGATGAGATATCAAATGAACATCTTAAAACTATAAATTCTAGCTGGGATTATTATGTAGATGATAGGCACGATTTTTTGGATATATCTCAAGAAAATATAGATAAATTTATCACAAAAATACAGATGTTTCAAAATAAAATATTTAATGATGACCCTATGACAATCTTGCGAAAGTATGAGCTTATTAAAGATGATAAGCTTACTTTTGGAGCGTATTTACTTTTCACATCAAATAACTCAGTGCTAACAGCCTTTCAAATAGGACGATTTAAAAGTGAAACAAAGATAATCGACAATATAGATATAAATACAAATGTTTTATCTCAGGTTGATATAGCTATTGAATTTATAAAAAAACATCTCATGATAGAGTTTATTATCACAGGTAATCCTCAACGAGAAGAAAAATATGACTATCCACTTGAAGCTATAAGAGAAATACTTATAAATATGGTAGTTCATAGGGATTATAGAGATAGTGGAAATTCTATAATAAAAATATTTGATGACAGAATAGAGTTTTTTAATCCTGGTAAACTATATGATGACATTACTATAGAAAAGCTAAATAATAATGATTACTCTTCTAGAACACGAAACAGAGCAATAGCAAGAGCATTTAAAGAAGCTGGAATCATAGAACAGTATGGTTCTGGTATAAAAAGAATTAAAAAAGAATGTAAAAGTCATGGAGTGATAGAGCCTATATTTGAAGAGTTTGTACATGGTTTTAGAGTAGTTTTGTTTAAGGAAAAGTTACAATTAAATATTGGTGGAATAAATGAGCCTCTAAATGAGCCTCTAAATGAGCCTCTAAATGAGCCTCTAAAACTAATGCTAAATTTAATTAAAAATAATCCTAATATTGCAAAAGATAAATTAACTCAAAAATTAAATATTTCAAGAGCTACAGTGACTAGATATATTCATAAGTTAAAAGATAAAGGTTTATTAAAAAGAATTGGTAGTGATAAAACTGGATATTGGGAAGTTCTAAAATGATAGATTATTTAGTATTTATCGCATATAAATTATTTTCATTTATAGTGAAAATCACACCAAAGTTTATTATGAAATATATACTCATAGGATTTGCAAAACTTACATATATTATAGATAAAAAACATAGAAAAATTGCTATGGTTAATATGGATTTAGCTTTTGAAAATACAAAAACCTTAGAAGAAAAAACAAATATTATAAAACAATCGTACAAAAATATTATATACAACCTTTATGAGTTTGTAGTAAATCCCACACTTACTTTGGAAGAATTAGAAGCTAAAGTAACAGTAGAAAACGAACATATAATATTAGATGCAATAGAATCTAAAAGAAAGATCATACTAATCACTGCACACTATGGAAACTGGGAGCTTGTAAATACATATAATAGTATGAAATATAAGCCAATGACAGTTGTAGGTCGTCCTATGTCAAATGAATATCTAAACAAAGACTTGCGAAACTCAAGAAACTCTAAAAATTCTGTGATGCTAGACAAAGATAATGCTGCCAAAGGTTTAGTAAAGGCACTAAAAGAAGACAGAATGATTGCTCTTGTAGTAGATCAAAACACTTCATCTTCAAATGGTGTATTGATAGATTTTTTTGGAAAAAAGGCTAGACAAACAGAAGCTCCCACTAAACTATCTCAAAAATTTGATGCTTTGATTATTCCAGTATTTGTAATCCAAGATGACTTTTGTAAATATACTATGAAGTTTTGTAATCCAGTAGAAGCCAATACACAAGTCCAAGCTGATATAATAGAAGAACAAATACGAGCTAAACCAGAAGATTGGTTTTGGCAACATCGAAGGTGGAAGAATCAGTATGAAGAGCTCTATGAATAAGATATTAATTATAGTACAGCGTTCAAATGGCGATGTATTTCTTTCTTCACCGTTGATAAATGCTATATACAAACACTATGATAATCCACAAATAGATTTACTAGTAAATGATGATACCCTTGCTATTGCAAAAACTCTAGATCATATTAGTAATATTCACCTCTTTTCATATAAAAAGAAAAAAGAAAATAGACTTGCTCAAGAAAAAGAATTAATCTCTAGTATATTTAGAAAATATGATTTAAGTATAAACCTAACAACAAGTGATAGAAGTGTGATGTATGCGATGCTAGCTTCAAGACATTCTATAAGTGCTATTGAAAAAGATGCAAAAAAATCATGGTGGAAGAATTTATTTTTAAGTCAAAGTTATCCTCTTGATGTAAGCTTACCAATGGTAAAGAATAATACACAAGCCTTGAATCTGTTAAATATAAATAATGACAATATAAATGTAAATTCAAATTATCCATTGAATGCAAAAGAATCCATGGTAAAAAAACTACAAGAAAAAAATATAGATAAATTTATAATCTTCCACCCCTCTGCACAGTATGACTATAAAATATATCCAAAAAATCTAAGAGATGAACTCCTAAAAAAGCTTAATACTCTAAATATAGCTATTGTGATTACAGGTGCAGTAAGTGCTATAGATCTAAGAATTAAATCTGAATTACCAAGCCTGTCAAATGTATATGATTTTATAGGTGATACAAATCTAAATGAATATTTTGCCCTAAGTGATATGTGTGAAGCCTATATAGGTATGGATACACTTAATATGCATATCGCAGCTTCTCAAAACAAAAGAATATTTGCTATATTTGGACCTACTATTTTAGATACTTGGTCACCTTGGTGCAATGAATTGCAAACAAATATAAATCAAAATTCTCAAAAGCAAACTTATGGTAATATTAGTATATTCCAAGCAAATATGGATTGTGTAGCTTGTGGATTAGCAGGATGCGATGATAAGCATGGCAAAAGTAATTGTCTATACCAGATAGACCCAAATATGATATTTGAAGAGGTGAAAAATTGTATAATAAAATAACAGTAACAATCCTTACAAAAAATTCAAAATATATAAAAGAATGTTTAGATGCGTTAGTAAAATTTGATGAGGTTATTATCCTTGATAATGGATCAACTGATGAAACTATGAATATAGCTAAAGCTTTTGAAAATGTAAAAATACACGAAAATGAATTTATAGGTTTTGGTCCATTAAAAAATTTAGCAATCTCAAAAGCTAGTAATGATTGGATATTATCTGTTGATAGTGATGAAATATTTAGTTCTGAACTTGTTGAAGAGATTTTAACTTTAAACTTAGATAATACAAAAGTATATTCTATTTTACGGGACAATTACTACAATGGTAAACTGATTAAATGTTGTGGTTGGGGTGGAGATTTTGTAAATAGATTGTTTAATAAAAATACCACAAAATTCAATGAAAAAAAAGTCCATGAGAGTCTAGTTCTTAAAAATATAGAAGTTAAAAAACTAAAGAATAATTTTAAACACTACTCTTTTGATAATGCTTCACAATTACTTAGTAAAATGGATAAATATTCAACTTTATATGCTCAAGAACACAAAGGTAATAAAAAATCATCACCTTTAAAAGCTTTTAGTAGGGCATTATTTTCATTTATGAAAAATTACTTTTTTCAAAAAGGCTTTCTATGTGGATATGAAGGTCTAATAATATCTATTTCAAATGCAAATGGTGTATTTTATAAGTATATCAAGCTATATGAAGAGAATAAGCACTAGATGACTTGTAGCTTAGTTATTACAACATATAATTGGAAAGAAGCATTAGATTTAGTAATAACTAGTGCCTTAAATCAAAGTGAACTTCCAAATGAAATAATAATTGCAGATGATGGAAGTAGCGAAGATACCAAACAATTAATAGAAGAGATGTCCAAAAACTCAAAAATTCCTATTATCCATTCATGGCAAGAAGATGATGGATTTAGAGCTGCAAAAAGTAGAAATAAGGCTATTAGTAAATCTGCAAGTGAATATATAGTTTTGATTGATGGTGATATGATATTGCATAAAGATTTTATAAAAGACCATAAAAAAAATGCACAAAAAAATTATTTTATCCAAGGTGGAAGAGTTTTATTGGATCCAAATAAAACTAATAATTTTGGTTTTTTTGCTAGTGGAATTAATAATAGGAAAAATACTATCCATAATGATTTACTCTCTTATATATTTTCTATAAAAAAAGACAATCTAAAAGGTATAAAAACATGCAATATGAGTTTCTTCAAAGAAGACTGCTTAAGCGTAAATGGTTTCAATGAAGACTTTGTAGGTTGGGGAAGAGAGGATAGTGAGTTTGTAGTACGATTTTTTAATTCTGGTATCCATAGGCAAACTATTAAATTTAATTGTATTGCTTATCATATCTGGCATAATGAAAATACAAGAGAAAGCTTAAAAGAAAATGATATGATTTTAGAAAATTCTAAAAAAAATAAATTGAAATGGTGTGAAAATGGGATTAAGAAATATACTAAGGAATAATTATGGCTACAATTAGTGCTTTTACATTTATAAAAAATGGTGAGATGTTAGACTATCCATTTATCCAGTCTATTAAATCGATACTACCTATAGTAGATGAATTTGTAGTAAATGTAGGTGAGAGTGAAGATGATACTTTAAAATTAATAGAATCTATCAATGACCCTAAAATACGAATTATACAATCTAAGTGGAATGATAAGATGAGTGACCGTGGTTATGTCTATGGTCAGCAGAAGATGATAGCACAGTTTAATTGTAGTTGCGATTGGGCTTTTTATCTTGAAGGTGATGAAGTGGTTCATGAAGAGGATTTGGAAAAAATTAAAGCCACATGTGAGAAATATGTAGATGATGATGAGGTGGAAGCTGTTACTTTTGATTATTTTCATTTTTATGGGAATACAAACAGCTACTTAGATTCTCCTGCTTGGTATAGAAGAGAAGCTAGAATTATTAAAAATTCTCTTCGTTCTTATGCTCCTGATGGGCTTTTTTGGTTGGTACTTGAGACAAATAAAAAAGGTAGATATCCAAACGCTGTACATAGTGGCGCAAAGATGTATCATTATGGATGGGTGAGAAGTGAAGAGCAGATGAATTTAAAATCCCAAAAAGTTCAAAAATATTGGAATAAAAAGCATAAAGCTATTGACTATAAAGAGATTGACCAGCAAATAATAAAAGAGTTTAAAGGCACTCATCCTTCTATTATCCAAGATTTGATACCAAAAGAAGAAGGCCTATTCCAAGCTAATCCTGATTATAAATTAACTAGAAAAGAGAAAAAGCATAGATTGATGATGAGGTTTGAAAATTGGTTTGGATTAGAACTTAGCAAAAAACATTATAAGATTATTAAGTAAAATTAAATATGAATATTATTCAAGACAAAACTAAACTCAATGATATAAATGCTTATCTTTTAATAGCATTTGCTTTTGTATTACCCGTAACTGTTGCAGGGGCTAATATACTAGCTGGTGTTATTTTTATTGTTTGGTTGTTAAGGGGTACATTTAAAAGTGACTGGAACGAATTAAAATTAAATACAGTAGTTTTATCAGTATTAATCTTTTATGCCCTACATATTGTTGGACTTCTTTGGACTGAAGATTTACAATGGGGACTACATATCCTAAAAAAAGAAACTAAATTCTTGTTGATCCCTATATTTATGCTATTTGTTCGAAAAGAACATATCAAATATTACATTTATGGTTTTTTAGTATCTATGAGCATTTCAGAGATTTTATCTTATGGGGTGTGGTTTGAATTGCTACCAGAGTTTAAAAATGCAACTATAAATAACCCCACACCATTTATGAGTCATATTACTTATAATCCATTTTTAGCATTTGCTATATATCTACTTTTAAATCAAGTTATATTTAGCAATAGTCTCACTTATATACAAAAATACCTTTATAGCTTTTTTGCTATTACTATGAGTATAAATATGTTTATAACAGGTGGTCGTGCCGGGCAGGTGATGTATCTTGCTATGTTAGTGATACTACTATTTCAATACTTTAATACCAAAAAACTAAAGGCATTTATAGTAAGCATATTGGTGATACCTTTTATATTTCAAATAGCATACAATAGTAGCCCAATATTTAAAAATAGAGTTGATATGGCTATCACAAATATCACACACTATGAAGATAATAAAAATACATCAGTAGGACTTCGACTTACCTTTGCTATAAACTCTTTTGATATATTAAAAGACAATTTAATTATCGGTGTTGGTACTGGCGATTTTAAAATAGAATATGCCAAAGTAAATAAGATTAATACACCACAAGTGTTATATACAACAAATCCACACAATATGTACATAATGGAACTTGTACAGTTTGGATTGTTAGGATTATTGGTATTAGTTAGTATTTTAGTAAATCAAATTAGATACGCATTAAAAAGTAAAGATGATAGTATCAAATATATGGGATTAACATTGCCATTATTATATGGGCTCATTATGTTTAGTGATACTTATTTACTGGGTCATTATACAAGTATGTTATTTATATTTTTTAGTGCTTTTTTATATAATAGAAATACTCTGATTGACTAGATGTCAATCAGAGTATTGCAATTTGACATGTTTTTTCATATTTAAATCTTATTTATGTATAATGCATTAAAAGTTATTAGATAGGATTAAAATTAAATGCAAAGTATATTCATTGAAATCCCTACTTGGCTTGGTGATGCTGCGATGACTACACCTACTATTGAGAATATAATAAAAATATATCCTGATTCTAAGTTAACTATCTTTGGTTCATTTGTATCGACAAAGCTATTTTTAAATCATCCAAATGTAGAAAATATAATAATTGATAATAGTAAATCAAATGGCAATAGATATTTAAATTTGTATAAGTTAGCTAAGAATGCTGGGGCATTTGATTTAGCTTTTTCTTTTAGGAAAAATTTTACCACAAAGTTTTTAATGTTTTTTATAAATTCAAAAGAAAAATATATTTATAGAAGATATACAAACGAACAAAGGCATCAAGTACTAAGATACAATGATTTTATAAATAAAGCACTAAAAATAGAAACCTCTCCATCCAAACTTAAAATCTACCTTAAAATGGGTCAGACCCCCTTTAAGGAAAAGTTAAGATTGGGCATAAGCCCAGGTGCTACATATGGAAGTGCCAAGAGATGGTATCCAAAAGAGTTTGCAAAAGTAGCTATTGAATTATCTTCAAAATATGACATCATCATATTTGGTGGTCCTGCAGAGACAGATATCGCTTCTGATATTGAAGCTGAACTAAAGCAAGCAGATATCTTAAACTACCAAAATCTTGCAGGCCAAACAACTATTCCACAACTAATAGAATCTATATCAAATCTTGATCTTTTTATTACAGGAGATAGTGGTCCTATGCATGTAGCTGTTGCTTTTAAAATACCTACTATTTCTATCTTTGGACCTACAAAAGATATAGAGACTTCACAGTGGAATAATCCATATGGGAAGATAGTAAAAAAAGAGTTTGATTGTGCGCCTTGTATGAAAAGAGTTTGTCCTCTAAATGGTGAAGAAAATCACCAATGTATGAAAGCTATTACAGCACAAGATGTGTTAAAGATTATAAATAAATAAATTTTTAGATACAATACATCTATGATACAAGATATATTAAAAAATAAATTAAAAAACTTTGATAATGTTTTATTTGGATATCTTTTTGGTTCATATGTAACAAATAAACAAAATAGTAAAAGTGATATTGATGTAGCACTTTATCTTCAAAATACTAGTCTAGATTATCAACTTCAACTTACTTATGAATTATCAAAGCTATTAAATAAAGATATAGATCTTGTAGTATTAAATGATGTGAAAAATATGTATCTATTAGAAAGTATATTTAAAAATTCAATATTAATAAAAGATAGTGAATATAGAATAGACTTTGAGTTAATTAAGGAGCATGATATTTTGGACTATAAAGCTTTCAAAAAGTATATAAATGCAGCATAAAATAGATAAAAAAATTTCCAGACTTAGATACTATTTAAAATTATTAAATGAATATAAACCAAATTGTAAAGATAAATTTATTGGTGATCCTATGTATGAGGGAGCATTGTTGCATTATTTATATTTAATAAGTGATGGTTGTATTTCATTGGCTGAAATGGTAATAAAATATAAATCTTTAAGTAATGCACAAAGTTATTATGAGGCTATAGATATTCTTGGTGAAAATGATATTATTCCCAAAGAGTTTGCATATAGTTTTGCAAAAATAGCTTCATTTAGAAACTTCTTAGCACATGATTATGAAAAGATTGATTATCTTGTGATATGTGATGACGCATTAGCAAAACTTGATGAAATAGAAATTTATTTAGAATATATAGAAGATTTGAAATAATTATAAAAAGGTACACATATGACTTATAACAATATAGATTTTAACACAAAGACAATTTTAATCACAGGTGGTGCTGGATTTATTGGTTCTAACCTTGCATTTTATTTTCAAGAAAATTATCCTGACTCAAAAGTTGTAGTATTTGATATGTTTAGAAATGATGAAACATTTTCAAATGGTGCTTTGAAAAGTTTTGGCCACTATAAAAATCTTCTTGGATTTAAAGGTACAGTTATTTCTGGTGATATCAATGACAAAGTAGCTCTAGAAGATCTTGAAACTTCATATAAATTTGATTATATTTTTCATGAAGCTGCTATATCTGATACTACAGTTCAAGAGCAAGATGTGATGATGAAGACAAATGTAAATGCTTATGAAGATCTTCTTAAAATTGCTATAAATCATAATGCAAATATGATATATGCATCTTCAGCAGCCACATATGGAGATAGTGATAGATTTGAAGTTGGATACGAACAACCAAACAATGCTTATGGATTTTCAAAAGTTATGATGGATAATATCACTGCAAAGTATATCAAACAAGGTGTAGATATAAGTATTGTTGGATTAAAGTACTTCAATGTGTATGGGCAAAGAGAATATTTTAAAAATAAAACAGCTTCTATGGTTGTACAGTTTGGTCATCAAATTTTACAAGGACTTACTCCTAAATTATTTGAGGGTAGTGATAAAATTTTAAGAGATTTTATTTACATTGAAGATATTATTCAAGCAAATATTAAAGCGTGTGATCCAAAGCAAAGTGGTGTTTATAACGTAGGTACAGCAAATGCGAGAAGTTTTGAGGATATAGTAAATATTTTACAAAAAGAGCTAGATATTGATAATGGAAAAGAATATATTCCTAATCCATTTGTGGGTCAGTATCAATTTTTTACACAAGCAAATATAGATACTACAAAAGAAAACTTAGGATATGAACCAAAGTATGAGATGGAAGATGGAATCAAAGCATATATATCAGATATAAAAAGATTATATGAGCAAGAAGTTAAATAAATGTCAGTTCACAATAATCCTAAAATATTAGTAATTGGTGATTTAATGATTGATCATTATCTTTGGGGGTCTGCAAACCGAATTTCTCCAGAAGCACCTGTCCAAGTAGTGGATATAGATCGTGAATCAACTGTACTTGGTGGTGCTGGAAATGTAGTTAATAATCTTCGAGCCTTAGGGTGTAGCGTAGGAGTAATCTCTGCTATTGGAGAAGATGAAGCTGGAACTGAATTAAAAGATATGCTAGAAGCTATAAAAACAAAAGCTTACTTAATCTCACAAAAAAATAGAAAAACATCTAAAAAATCAAGAATCATTGCATCACATTTTCAAGTAGTACGATATGATAAAGAATCAAAAGAGGATATAGGTGAAGATACTGCTCATGCAATATTTGAAGAGTTTAAATTCATAGTAGAAGATTATGATTTAGTTTTACTTTCTGATTATGGGAAAGGTGTATTAACTTCAAAATTGACTTTAAACTTAATAGAGTATGCAAATAGCTTAGATAAGAAAGTATTGGTTGATCCAAAAGGTGATGATTATTCAAAATACTTTGGAGCATATTTACTTACACCAAATAAAAAAGAAGCACAAGAAGCTAGTAGAATTGATATCGAAGATGATTCCTCACTTCTAAATGCTCTTGAAACTTTAAAACAAACTGCAAATCTTACAATTCCTCTTATCACTCTTAGTGAAGATGGAATAGCAATACTTGATTCAAATGAGAATATCATAACAAAACCTACGGTTGCTAGAGAAGTATATGATGTAACTGGTGCAGGAGATACAGTACTAGCTTCACTTGGATATTGTTTAGCTCAAAGTATAAATATTGTAGATGCTTTAGAGTTTGCAAACTTAGCTGCAGGTGTAGTTGTAGGTAAACTGGGATCTGCCACAGCAAGTTTAGAAGAGATAGAAGAGTACAAAAGTTCTCTTCACAAAAGCTCAATAGATTCGCATATAAAAACTTTTTTAGAAATTGAAAAAACAGTAGCTAGATTAAAAAAACAAAATAAAAAAATAGTATTTACAAATGGATGCTTTGATATTTTACATAGAGGTCATGTGCAGTACCTAGATACTGCAAAATCATTTGGAGATGTATTAATCCTTGGATTAAATTCAGATGCTAGTGTTAGTACTCTAAAAGGTCCATCAAGACCAATTAATAATGAAGATGATAGAGCATATATACTTGCAGCACTTGAATCAGTGGATTATGTAGTAAAATTTACCCAAGATACACCATATGACCTGATCAAAATAGTTCAGCCAGATACTCTTGTAAAAGGTGGAGACTATGAGGGCAAAGATGTAGTGGGCCAAGATATAGCAGGTGAACTAAAGCTTGTAGATTTTGTAGATGGAAAATCTACAACTAAAACAATAGAGAAAATTCAATGTCAAAGTTAAAAGCTATTTTTCTAGATCGTGATGGAATTATCAATATAGATAAAGAGTATCTATATAAGATTGAAGAATTTGAGTTTACACTTGGTATTATTGAAACTCTCCAATATTTAAGTGCCTTGGACTATATTTTGTTTGTTGTTACTAATCAATCAGGTATTGGAAGAGGGTACTATTCAAAAGATCAATTTGAAACTTTAAATTCTTGGATGGTAGAGCAATTAAAGCAAAATGACATAAAGATATCACAAGTTGAATATTGCCCTCATACTCCAGAAGATAATTGTAACTGCAGAAAACCAAATATTAAAATGCTTGAAAATATACTAGTTAACTACGATATAGATTTAGAAAAGTCATGGATGATAGGTGATAAAAAAAGTGATATAGACTTTGCTATAAATGGTGGTATAAAAAATAGTATATTTTATGATACTAGTAAATATGATACGGGAAATATAGATGCAACTTTTGTAATTAAAGATTTAATAAAAATAAAGGAAATTATTTGAAAAATATAATCGAAAGTGAATTTAACTCACATTTAGAAACTATCCAAAAAGTTATGGAAGTTTCTGTACAAGATCTAGAAAAAGTGTCAGCACTTGCGGTAGAGACTCTTAAAAATGGAAACAAAATCCTTCTATGTGGAAACGGTGGATCTGCTGCAGATGCACAACATATAGCAGCAGAACTTACAGGCCGATATAAAACTGAAAGAAGAGGTTTGCCAGGTATAGCTCTGACAACTGATACGAGTGCTCTTACGGCTATTGGAAATGACTATGGATACGATAGGGTATTTGATAGACAAGTTGAGGCTTTAGCAAATAAAGGAGATATGATCATAGGTATAAGTACAAGTGGAAATTCTAAAAATGTAGTAAGTGCATTAAAATTAGGAAAAGAGCTAGGTTGTGTAATGGTTGGTTTTTCTGGAAGAGATGGTGGAACTATGAACGATGTATGTGATGTAAATCTTGTGGTACCATCAGATAATACTCCACGAATCCAAGAGATGCATATACTATTTGGTCATACAATGTGCCAAATTATTGATAATGAGTTAAGTTAAATACACATGAAGTACAATAAGAACTTTTACCAAATACGATCAAATCAAGAGATTTTTGAAGCCCTTATAGAGGAGCAAAAAAGCATAGGATATTATGCTCTTCCTTTTCAAGATATTAGTAGTATTAAAGAATATGCAGAAACTGTAAAACAAAAGCATATAGTTGTGATTGGTATTGGTGGGAGTTCTTTAGGTACTAGAGCTATTTATGAGTTTTTACTTACATCAAACTCTTATGAAAAAGACCTTCATTTTTTAGAGACAACAGATCCCTTACAGATAAATTACAATCTAAATAGTATAGATGTAAATGACACTCACTTTGTAGTGATAAGTAAATCTGGTACTACTTTAGAGACTATTTCTGTATTTAAATATATAGCATCATTAGTAGCTATAGATAGTTCAAATTGTACTATCGTAAGTGAAGAGAGAAGCAAGCTCACAAGTTTTGCAAAAAAGCATGATATTTCTACATTTGAACTAGATGAAAAAATAGGTGGAAGATTCTCAGTATTTTCTGTAGTGGGGCTTGTGCCTCTTGCTATGGTAGTGTAAGCCTCCCCTAAAACTGAACTATCTTAAGCGGAATAACTTGCATTAAA
>CAZWLA010000037.1:0-13505 GCA_964633845.1 uncultured Arcobacteraceae bacterium
TATTAGCAAAAGTTAGTCGCGATAGATATATGATAAATATTGCATCTAAATATCCCCAATATCACTTTGAAAAGCACAAGGGATATGGAACAAAAGTTCACACACAAGCTATAAAAGAGTTTGGATTATCATCTATCCATAGAAAAAGCTTTAAAATAAAGGCTCTAGAACTTTAAATTTATGTATTTTCAAAAAATCAATCGATATTTTTGTGACGCTAGATGTGACACGACTATAATATAATTCCTAAAGTATAAATATACAAAAGGAATTTAGGGTTAATGATAAATAAAATACCAGAAATAGTAAGATTACAGAATATAATATCTAAGCTAGAAGAAGAAAATACTATATTAATAAATAATAGTTTAACTTCAAATATAAATAATAAAGATACAAATATATTTAAAAAGATTTCAGCTAAACCAGCAGATCACGGTTTTAGATCAATGTGGCTAAATAAAGATTGGCAAGGAGCAGATTTTATTGCTACACATATCAATGATGACAAAACCTTAAAAATACTACTTAAAAATAATTTTTCATTAAATAAAAAGTATATTGATCAAAATATTCATATCTGTTTTATTCATGAAAATAATATTTATCTTTATCCACATGATTTAATTCTACAACAAATAGAGAATAATCATAATAATAAAATTACAATTAAAGAAAATCAATATATTTCATCAAATATTTTCCAAAACAATATACTATTATTAGATCAATATAAATTATAAACTTATAAATACTTTTTAGATAATATAAATAAATATTAATAAGAGGATTTAAATTTGAAAAAACTACTACTATTGCTAATCACGTCGATTACTTTATTTGCTAGCAATCCAATTGCAGTACTAGAAACAACTCAAGGTACTATTGAGATAGAACTAAGAGCTGATTTAGCACCAAAGGCTGTTGAAAATTTCACTACACATATTAAGGATGGATACTATAATGGTTTAATTTTTCATAGAATTATTAAACAATTTATGATTCAAGGTGGTGATCCCACTGGTACAGGTAGAGGTGGTGTATCTATTTGGGGTAAGCCATTTAAAGATGAATTCTCTTCGCAAGCATTGTTTAATAAAGTTGGTATATTAGCGATGGCAAATTCTGGACCAAATACAAATGGTAGTCAATTTTTCATTACTACAGTAAAAACTCCTTGGCTAAATGGGAGACATACAATCTTTGGATATGTTACAAAAAATACATATAAAGTAGTAAGAAAACTAGAGAATGTAGAAACAACAGGACGAAGAGCTGGAGACAGACCACTTCAAGAACAAAAAATTATTAAAGCATATATCAAATAAGATTAAGATATAATCGCGAAATATATTAAAAAACAAGGTAAATAAATATGTCAAATCAAACACCATTAGAAATTGCATTAGCACACTCTATGACTGAAGAAGAGTATAACAATACAGTAAGTATTCTTGGTCGAGAACCAAATTATACTGAAATTGGAATCATTTCTGCTATGTGGAGTGAACACTGTTCATACAAATCATCTACGAAATACTTAAAAGGTTTTCCTACTAAAGCACCATGGGTAATTCAAGGACCAGGTGAAAATGCTGGAGTAATTGATGTTGGTGATGGATATGCTGCTGTATTTAAAATGGAATCACATAACCACCCTAGTTTCATTGAGCCGTATCAAGGTGCTGCTACTGGTGTTGGTGGAATTATGAGAGATGTATTTACAATGGGTGCAAGACCAATCGCATCTATGAATTTAATTCAATTTGCTGGTATTGATGGAGACAGTGATACAGCTAAAAAACATAGACACTTATTAAGAGGTGTAGTTGCTGGTATTGGTGGATATGGTAACTGTATGGGTGTTCCAACAATTGGTGGACAAACAAATTTTGAAGAGTGCTACGCTGGAAACAACCTTGTAAACGCATTTAACCTTGGACTTGCAAAATCTGATGAAATTTTCCTAGGAGTTGCTGAAGGTATTGGTAACCCAGTAATGTATGTAGGATCAAAGACTGGTAGAGATGGTCTTGGTGGAGCTGTTATGTCAAGTGCTGCATTTGATGATGATAGTGAATCAAAAAGACCAACCGTACAAGTGGGTGATCCTTTTACTGAAAAGCTACTTCTTGAAGCTTGTTTAGAATTATTTAAAGAAGATTTAATTATTGGTATTCAAGATATGGGTGCTGCAGGACTTACTTCTTCTTCATTTGAGATGGCAGGAAGATCTGAATCTGGAATGAAAATGGACTTAGATAAAGTACCAGCAAGAGAAGAAGGTATGACACCTTATGACTTTATGCTTTCAGAGTCTCAAGAGAGAATGCTTATTTGTGCTAAAAAAGGTTGTGAGCAAGCTGTAATAGATATCTTTGAAAAGTGGGAACTATCAGTTGCTGTTATTGGTGAAGTAACAGACACAGGAAATATGGAACTATTCTGGCATGGTGAGAAGTGTGCTGATATACCAATTCAGCCATTATCTGAAGAAGCACCTGTATTAGATAGACCAGTAGCTAAACCTACTTATTTAGAAACAATTGAAAATATCAACATGGATAAGCAATTAGCAGATCAGACAGTATTTGATAAACTTTGGGGGTCTCTTGAAGTTGTAGATAAGTCATGGATCTATGATCAATATGATTCAATGGTACAAACAAATACAGTTAAAGGACCAGGTAAACTTGATGGTTCTGTAATTAGAATTAAAGAAAATGGTAAAGCACTTGCGATGTCTGCTGATTGTAATACTAGATTATGTTATATCAATCCAGAGCTTGGAGCAGCAGCAGCTGTTATGGAAGCTGGTAGAAATGTAGCTATGACAGGTGCTAGACCACTTGCAGCTACAGATTGTCTTAATTTTGGTAATCCAGAAGATCCAGAAGTAATGTGGCAATTTATGATGGCATGTGAAGGTATCAAAGCTGCTTGTAAAGAATTAAATACTCCAATTATTGGTGGAAATGTATCACTTTACAATGAAACAAATGGAGTTGGTGTATTCCCTACTCCAGCTATAGCAACAGTTGGTGTAAATGATGATATGAATAATGTTCTTCCATCTCATTTCCAAGGGGAAGATAACTATATTTGTATTTTAGGTGATACTTATACTGAATTTGGTGGATCTTTATATCTAAAAGAATTATATGGAGAAGTAGCTGGTAAGCACCCAGTAGTTGATTTCAAGAAAGAATTAAAACTATGGGATACTGTAATTGAAGCAAATAAAGCTGGGCTACTAGAGTCTGCAAAAGATATAAATGTAGGTGGTATAGCAATAGCTGCTGCTAAAATGTCTGTAATTGGAAATATTGGTTGTGATATGAATATGTCACTAGAAGATGACAGAGATATATTCTCAGAATCACTTAGCCGTGCAATTGTAGAAGTAAAACCTGAAAATATACAAGCATTTGTAAAATTAACTCAAGATTTAGATATCAGCTATATCTGTGCAGGTAAAACAGGTGGAGATGTATTAAGTGTAAATAGCCTTTACAAAAAATTAGACAACATTAGTGATACTTACTTTAATAAATTTAAAGAAGTAATTGAACAAGATTTATAAGGATTATTAGAAAAATATGAGAGCATTAATTAGCGTAAGTAATAAAAGTGGTGTTGAGAATTTTGCAAAAGAATTAGTATCTTTAGGATATGAGATCATATCAACAGGTGGAACGTACAAAAAACTTCTTGAGGCTGGAATAGCTGTAATTGAAGCAAACGAAGTTACAAAGTTTCCAGAGTGTTTTGAAGGTAGAGTTAAAACTCTAAATCCATATATTCATGGTGGAATATTACATAGACGAGATAAACAATCGCATATTGATGAAGCAAAAGAGCTTGGTGTTGAAGGTATTGATTTAGTATGTGTAAACCTATATCCATTTAAAAATGCTATTGAAACAACTAATGACTATGAAGTAATTATTGAAAATATTGATATTGGTGGACCTGCTATGGTTAGATCTGCTGCAAAAAATCATGATTCAGTTATCATTGTTACAGATGTAATTGATTATGATTTAGTACTTAATAATCTTAAAAATGACACTAATACTTTTGAATTTAGAAGAGATATGATGATCAAAGCATATGAGCATACTGCTGCTTATGACTCTATGATTGCAAACTACATGAATAAAAGATTTAACAACGGTATGGGTGATAAACAATTTATCGTTGGGGAAAAAGTATTTGATACAAGATATGGTGAAAACCCACATCAAAAAGGTGCATTATACGAATTTGATAATCATCTATCAAATAAATTTATCACTTTAAAAGGTGAAGCATCTTTTAATAATATGGGTGATATAAGTGGAGCTGCTAAAATAGCATCTGCATTTGGTGATGATAATGCTGTATGTATAGTTAAGCATGGTAATCCTTGTGGATTTGCTATTAAAGATACATTATTAGAATCTTATAATGAAGCACTTAGATGTGATCCTATTTCAGCATTTGGTGGAGTAGTTACAGTTAATGGTATTGTAGATTTAGAACTAGCTATTAAGATGAATGAAATTTTCTTAGAAGTTGTATTTGCAGCTGATTTTACAGCTGAGGCAGAAGAAGAATTAAATAAGAAAAAAAGAATCAAACTATTTAAGCAAGGAACTTCTAAATTAGAATTAGCAAATGATGAGTTTAACTTTAAAATTGTTGATGGTGGATTTGTATATCAAGATGCTGATAAAGTTGAAGATGATGAAGTTAAAAATTCAGAACTAAAATCAACTAGGGCTGCAACTGAGCAAGAGCAAAAAGATATGGAGATTGCTTACAAAGTAGCATCTTTAACAAAATCAAATTGTGTTGTTTATGTAAAAGACTCTGCAATGGTTGCTGTTGGTATGGGTATGACTTCTAGAGTTGATGCAGCAAAGGCAGCTCTACGAAAAGCAGAAGATTTAGGTATAGATATATCAGGATCAGTATTAGCATCTGAAGCATTCTTCCCATTTAGAGATTCTATCGATGCAGCACAAGCCGCTGGTGTAAAATGTGTAATTGAACCAGGTGGATCAATTAGAGATGATGAGATCATAGAAGCAGCAAATGAATTTGGTATGGCTTTATACTTCTCAAATAAAAGACACTTTTTACATTAGTCTTTCAAGTTAAAAGTTGGCTATTTTATAGCTGACTTTTAATATTATTTTTATTAAAAATCCAATGGACTTTTAATATCACCTTTATTTAACTCTTTTACAACATGAGTATAAATCATAGTTGTTTCAATACTTTTATGTCCTAATAATTCTTGAATACTCCTAATATCTGTACCAGCGATTACCAGTCAATTAAAGATTTAAAACAAGGAGTAAAAAACTATATCTACAAATATAATTTCAAAAGATTTCATTCAAGTTTGAACTATAAAAAACCTATGAATGTTTATCTTGAACAGATAAAAAATGTAGCATAAGGAAACAGGTGTATGAGGGAAATAAATTTTATGAAAAGTTGTCTTGACAAATCAGGCCATTATAGATGTATCTTGCTAATTATAAGAAAAAATAATTATTTAGCCTGAAATATTCTATATTAAATCTAACTTTTTGAATATAGCTATCCCTATAAGATTTAAAAGTCTTATAAAATTAATATATAATATACTTCTCCTATATATTCTTTTTCTTGATTTATAATAATTTTCATTTAAATACATTTAGCTATAATATTTTACTTTTTATATTTCAAATATAAAATACATACTTTAATAAAAATTTTTACTTTCAATCTTAATTGATGGAAAACAAAAATGGACAACAAAAGAATGGAAAACGATACGAAGTGAGTTTCATTTACAATTGCGAAGCAATGCTAAATAAAACACTCTCGTTGGAAAACAAAAGAATGGAAAACAAAAATGGAAAACAAACAAAACACTCAATACTTATTTACAAGTGAAGTAGTAAGCCCAGGTCACCCTGACAAATGTGCAGATATAATTGCTGATACAATCGTTGATAAATTAATTATCGGAGATTCTAAATCAAGAGTAGCATCAGAGGTATTTGTTGCTGGTAAACATGTAGTAATTGGTGGAGAAGTGACTTCTCATACATTAATGACTACAGAAGGTTACCAAGAATTAGTTCACGATGCATTAGCAAAGATAGGATACAATGGTAATCCTTATTTTACAAAGCAAGAATGTCTTCATCCTGAGGATGTTGATGTACAAGTACTTCTAAATTCTCAATCACCTGATATTAACCAAGGCGTAGACCAAGAAGATGGTGAGACAGGTGCTGGGGATCAAGGAATTATGTTTGGTTATGCAGATTGTGAAACTGAACACTATATGCCTTCTGCTTTAACATATGCAAGAGTACTTATGGAAAAAGTATATAACTATGCTTTAGAAAATCCATCTCAATTAGGTGTAGATATTAAGACACAAGTTACAATGGATTATATATGTAAAGAAAATTTTGAAAACTCTAAACCTCAAAGAATTGATACTATAGTTGTATCTGCTCCATGTGTATCTAGTATGCACATTGATACAGTAAGAGAGTTAATTCAAAACTTAATTGATGATTCTGGGCTACCAGAGAATCTTTATGATAAAGAAAATTGTATTATACATATTAATCCTACAGGAAAATATGTATCTCACTCGTCACTTCATGATAGTGGATTAACTGGTAGAAAACTGATTGTTGATTCATTTGGTGGATATTCACCAATAGGTGGTGGAGCACAATCATCAAAAGATTACACAAAAGTTGATAGATCTGGATTATATGCAGCTAGATATATTGCTAAACATATTGTTGCAGCAGGACTTGCATCTAAGTGTGTGGTTCAGATATCTTATGCTATTGGAGTTGCACGTCCAACATCTGTTGCTGTTGATACATATGGTACATTTACAAAAGTAAATGATGATGTTTTAGGTGAATTTGTAATGAAACACTTCCCTCTTACACCAAACTGGATTACAAATAGATTTAATCTTGATAAACCAAGTGCAGATACATTCCTTTATGCAGATGTAGCAGCAAGAGGACAAGTGGGACAACCTGATTACCCTTGGGAAAAACTAGACCAATTAGAATTATTTAAAACTATAGGATAAATTATGACTATTACAAAAAGAGTAACCTTTCTAGCAAAAGAGGGATGTGAAGATAAAATGAAAGAATTACTATCAGCGATGGTAGTTCCTTCAAAAGCTGAAGATGGTTGTATTTTTTATGATATTTTTCAATATGAAAATAATAGAAGAAAATTTATGGCAGTAGAGACTTGGAGAGATGAAGCTGCTTTAGATGGACATAAAGCATCTGCTCATTATAAAATATACAAAACAAGCTATGAACCATACTGCGATGACAAGTATAGTGATGAATTAGATGTTCTAGGATAAAATATGCAATACTTGATGGCTATTGATGCTGGTACAGGTAGTGTAAGAGCTGTAATATTTGATACAAATGGTAATCAAATAAGCTCATCACAAAAAGAATGGGTACATCTTGAAGAAGAAGGTGTACCAAATAGTATGAGCTTTGACTATAATATAAATTGGCTTCTGACAGTTGATTGCATAAATGACTCGATAACAAAAGCTAAAATAGATTCCAAAAATATTTTAGCTCTTAGTGCTACAAGTATGCGAGAAGGTATTGTACTATATGATAAAGATGGCAATGAACTTTGGGGTGTAGCAAATGTGGATGCCAGAGCTTCCAATGAAGTAAAGTATCTAAAAGAAAATTATCCAGATATTGAAAAGTCTTTTTATAAAGAATCTGGTCAAACATTTGCACTAGGAGCTCTTCCAAGAATACTTTGGCTTAAAAATAATCATCCTGAAATTTATGAAAAAGTTGCAAATATTTCTATGATTGGAGATTGGATATTAGCAAAACTATCAGGTGTAATTGCTACAGATCCAAGTAATGGTGGAACTACTGGAATATTTTCTCTGTCAAAAAGGGATTGGGAATCAAGCATGGCAGAAGATATTGGATTAAAATCAAATATCTTTCCTAAAGTTTATGAACCAGGACAAACAATAGGTACAATTACATCTGAAGCTTCAGAACAAACTTTATTATCAATATCAACTAAAGTTGTTATGGGTGGGGGTGATGTTCAATTAGGTTCAGCAGGACTTGGTGTAGTAAATACAGGTCAAGTAGCTATTTTAGGTGGTTCTTTTTGGCAACAAATTGTAAATATACCTAAAGATATCATACCACCAAAAGATATGGGTATAAGGGTAAACCCACATGTTATATCAACTCAATCACAAGCAGAAGGAATCACATTTTTTAGTGGTTTGATTATGCGTTGGTTTAGAGATGCTTTTTGTGATCTTGAAAAACTTGAAGCTAAAGAAAAAGAGATTGATGTATATAATATTATGGAAGAAAAAGCAAAAAAAATACCTGTAGGATCAAATGAAATTATACCAATATTTTCAGACTCTATGAAATACGGTAAATGGTATCATGCCAGTCCGAGCTTCTTAAACTTATCTATTGATCCAAATATATGCAATAAAGCTTCTATGTTTAGATCTTTACAAGAAAATGCCTGTATTGTATCAGCCATAAATCTTGCAAAAATACAAGAGTTTTCAAATATAGACTTTGATGAAATTGTATTTGCTGGTGGAGCAAGTAAAGGTACACTTTGGCCACAAATTTTATCTGATGCTACAGGATGTAAAATCAAAATTCCAAAAGTAACAGAAGCTACAGCATTGGGTACTGCTATGGCAGCTGGTGTAGGAGCTGGCATTTATAAAGATATATCAACAGCTGCAAAGCAATTAGTACAATGGGATAAAATATATACACCTAATTTAGACAATAAATTGCTATATAATGATATTAAAATAAAATGGGAAGAGATATACAAAGAACAATTAAAACTCGTAGATAACAATCTTACTACATCAATGTGGAAAGCTCCAGGTATATAATAGATTTGTAATATCAGTATTATTAGTGTATAATGCAGATATTATAATCAAATTATTTTAAAGGATTTATTGTGGATTTAAAAAGCTTATTTAATAAACTAAAGGGTGAAAAAGAGTTAGCAGCGCCTGCTAAAATTGAAGCACCTAGTCACTGGGTTAAATGTCCAGAGTGTGAATCATTAATGTTCTTTAAAGAAGTAGAAAATAAGCATCATGTGTGTCCTAAATGTAATTTTCATATGCGAATTGGTGCAAACAAGAGAATTGAACTTATTTGTGATGAAGGTTCATTTATAGAGCATGATCAAGAACTACATCCTACAGACCCATTAGAATTTGTTGATAAAAAATCTTATAAAAAAAGATTAGAAGATGCTTTTAATAAAACAGGCAAAACATCATCAGTTGTTGCTGGAGAAGCAACAATCAATGGACTTGGCGTTCAATTAGTTGTATTTGATTTCTCATTTATGGGTGGGTCTCTTGGTTCGGTTGAAGGTGAGAAAATT
This sequence comes from uncultured Arcobacteraceae bacterium, assembly GCA_964633845.1. Lineage (GTDB taxonomy): Bacteria > Campylobacterota > Campylobacteria > Campylobacterales > Arcobacteraceae > JADHTT01. The sequence continues at coordinate 9,478 of CAZWLA010000037.1, forward strand.
GTTAGAGCATGTAATAGAGCCTTAGAAAAAAGACAAGGTGTTATTATTGTAAGTGCCTCAGGAGGAGCAAGAATGCAAGAGAGTACATTCTCTCTAATGCAAATGGCCAAAACTTCTGCTGCGCTTAAAAAGCTTGATAATGAAGGTCTTCCATTTATTTCAATCTTAACAGATCCAACATTTGGTGGGGTATCTGCCTCATTTGCATTCTTAGGTGATATTATCATGGCTGAACCAGGTGCAATTATTGGATTTGCAGGAGCTAGAGTTATCAAACAAACTATAGGTAAAGATCTTCCAGATGGATTCCAAAAATCAGAATTTTTACTTGAACATGGATCTATTGATATGGTTGTAGACAGAAATGATATGAAACAAACTTTATATGATCTATTTAAACTATTCTATAAAGAAGAGATAGCATAATTACTCCTATTTATGCTCTTTGTGATTTTGAGCTATTAAAAAGTTATAATATAACTTTAGCTCAATATCTTAACATACTAACAAAATACAATGTAGTCTATATCCAATATCGAGATAAAGTAAATGATATACAATCCCAAAAACAAAATATACATTTTTTAAAAACACATACAGATATTCCTATTATAGTTAATGACAAAATAGAATTACTAGAGTATGCAGATGGGCTACATATTGGTCAAGATGATATTAAATTATTACAAAAGAACTTCAATATACAAGATAAAAAATTACTTTTTAAACTTTTACGAAAAAAATATCCAAATAAAATCTTTGGATTATCTACTCACAATGAGATAGAAATATTAGAAGCAAATGAATTTGACTTGACATATATAGGATTAGGGGCATATAGAAGTACATCTACAAAAGATGTATCAAATATACTTGGAGATAACATTTCATACCTTGCTAAAATATCTAGACATCCAGTAGGTGCAATTGGTGGTGTTAAAATCGAAGACAATATAAAACATATTACTTACAATGTCATAGGAAGTAGTTTATTAAAATATGAAGATTAATATATATCAAATAGCAAAAAACAACAAAGATGACTTTGAACCAATTATTAATGAATTTATTAAAATGTCTAGCAAATATGCCAAAGTAGAAATCCATAATTTATTTAATAAAAATATTGCCAAGGCTCAAACTATTGGTGAAAAGGAAGCACAAACTTCATACAATGATGTTTTTGAACCAAAATTATCATCAGGATACAATATTGCACTTGATGTATTAGGTAAAAAACAAGATAGCTTTGAATTTGCCAAATTATTAGAAAATAAAACAACTATCAATTTTTTTATTGGTGGTGCATTTGGATTTAAAAGAGAATTCCTAAAACAATGTAATAGTACAATATCTCTTAGTGATTTAACAATGGCACATAAAATTGCTAACATCGTTTTATGTGAACAAATCTTCCGTGGATTATGTATCAATAATAACCATCCATACCATAAATAGTCATCTAGAGCTTACTTCAGCAAAATATCTATAACTTTTAGCTATAATTCAAAAAAAACAATCAGGGGATAAGTAAATTGGCAGCAAATAAAAAGCAAATTAGTGAATTAAAAGATATCTTATTAGAAAGAAAAGAAGATATAATTAGACATGTAAATACAAGCAGAGACAATATTGATGCACTTAAATCTCAAGAGTGTAAAGATGATTTAGATTATGCAGAGATTAGTAGTGATAGCTTTATAGAGGCACAAAGTGCAAATCAACAATTAGCAGAATTAACTGAAATTGAAGCTGCTTTGGATAGAATAGAAGATGCAAGTTACGGAATTTGTGATATGTGTGATGAGAAAATTGCAATAGGAAGATTAAGAGCAAAACCATTTGCAAAATATTGTACACCATGTAGAGAAATTTACGAAAACGAACAACAACAATAAAGGACTTAAAATGGGTTTAAAAAAATATATATTTAGTGCTATCGTACTTATAGTTGCTATTGCAGGATATGTATTCTCTTTGGAATCAGCTGATTATAGAGTTGAAGTTGCTAATACAGTTGTAATATTACCAATTGCTATATGGGTAGTTGCTCCAGCAATATTATTATTTATTGCATCAGTTTTGCATATATTATATTACTCATTTAAGTCTTACCTAAATAAACGAAGTGTTACTAAAGATAAAGAAAATTTATTAAATTTAATTAAAAATAATTTAACTGGAAATAATACAAATCAAGAATTTAAAAGTGATACATTTAAAGAGCTTGGAAATATTTTACAACAACTTAATATGTCTATTAAAGATATCGAGTTTAACACAGAAAACAAAACTATAGATAGTTTAGCTCATAAAATATTACAAATTAATAGTGGTGAGCATGTATCTTTAAAAGAATTTAAATTAGACTCAACTAGTACTCTAGTATTAAATAATAATATTAATAGAACTAAAATAGATCCTGATTATTGTATTGATATTATTAATAAAGCATCATCTCATTCTGAAGACTTAGTTGAAGCTGCATTTATTAATGCATTAAAATCAAAAAGTTTTACAACTATAAAAAAACTTTTAGAAAATTTTACATTAAATAAAAAGATGACTATTGAACTATTAATTACTGATGCTGCATATGATAGTCAATTTACATTTACAAATAGTGAAATTATTAATTATATTACAAAGATAGATTTTTCAAAAGAAGATTATCTATTGTTAGCAAAAAAATATACACATAGAATGTCTCCAGAACAAATCATCAAATTATTTGAAGATCTATCATCTAATAATGAGACTGCAAATGAAGCATATTTATATATTCTTTTTGAATATGAAATGATTGATGAAATTAGAGAAATAATTAACAATAGTCAAAAAGATGAATATATACCATATAAAGCATTACTTGATTTAAAAGATAGTGGAAAGAATTATAACTTCGATAATATTTGTTATCTTAAATGATTAATAATAAAAAACTAATAGATTTTTCTAAGCCACTATTAGTCCTTGCACCTCTAGCAGGATATACAGATCTACCTTTTAGATCTGTAGTAAAAAAATTTGGAGCTGATCTGACTGTAAGTGAGATGATTAGTTCTAATGCTCTTGTATATAATTCAAAACGAACTTTTAGAATGCTAGAAAAAGCAGAAAATGAAACTCCATATATTGTACAAATTGCAGGAAATAATCCAGACATAGTTAAAGAAGCAGTATTAATATTAAATGATATACCTTACATAGATGGTATTGATCTAAACTGTGGTTGCCCTGCTCCAAAAGTATTTAGTCATGGAAGTGGTTCAAATTTATTAGGTGACTTAGATAGATTGGAATCTATACTTTCTACAATTAAACAGTATTCAACAAAACAATATACAACTGCAAAAGTAAGAATTGGTGTAAATGATAAAATACCAGTTGAAATTGCAAAAATAGTTGAGGGATGTGGAGTTGATTTTATAGCAGTGCATGGAAGAACTAAAAAAGGTGCATATAAAGCACCTGTAGATTATGATGCTATTAAAGCTATTAAAGAGAATGTATCTATACCTGTGATAGCTAATGGAGATATCACAGACTACAAGAAAGCTCAAAAAGTTCTAGAGCATACAAAAGCTGATGGAATAATGATTGGTCGTGGAGCTATTGGTAAACCATGGATTTTTCATCAAATTAAAGAGCAATTAGAAGATGTAGATAAATCAATTAAAAAAGATATTATATTAGAACATTTTGACCGTATGATTGATGTATACGATGAATATGGTACAGTTATGTTTAGAAAACACTTACATACCTACTCTAAAGGCTATGATGGCGCAAATGAATTTAGACAAGCAGTAAATACAATAAAAGACCAACAACAAATGAGAGAACTTTTAGTTAAGTTCTTTTGAGAATCTATTTCTCAAATAACTAATCAATAAAGTATACCAGCTGTAAGCCTCCCCTAAAACTGAACTATCTTAAGCGGAATAACTTGCATTAAAATTGTACTGTTCTAAAGAGACCGTTCTAAATTCTGTGTCAAGTCACCAAATGTAACAAACTAATATTTG
>CAZWLA010000038.1:0-13333 GCA_964633845.1 uncultured Arcobacteraceae bacterium
AGCAAATATTAGTTTGTTACATTTGGTGACTTGACACAGAATTTAGAACGGTCTCGAATATTTTAAATAAAGAACATTTAACTTTAGATAATCTTATCAATCAATCTTATAAAATGTTATAATATCCATCTGGAAACTACTCTTCTTTTTCATTTTTTAAATATTCTCCATGATCAAAATAATTTTTTCTATCAATCATGTGCTTATTGTCATCATGGTATGGATCAAACTCAGGAGTTGCTGATTGTGTTGGAAAAAAGATTAATGATAAAATATATATAACTAAACCAAGAGCTATAAATATTAATAGCCTTTTTTTATTTAAGTGTGAAATACTTGGAAATATAATATCTCTTAATTTTTTTGGTTTTTCTGGCTTAATTTCAACTTCTTCTTCAGGTTCATCTTTCTTGATACTATCAAGGTATTCTTGAATCATCTCATCTTTAGTTTGCTTATAGTACTTATCTTTTATGTTAAATCCTTTATAGAATATTATACTAAAGATAAAATAAAATAACACCACAGTGACAACTTAGTTAGTTATAAGTAAAAATACTTTATAATGACCGATAGTCATAAAAAGGAAATAGATGCCAAAAATTGTAGATAGATCTAAAAAAAGGGAAGAAATAGCATTAAGTGCTACTGAACTTTTTTTAGAAAAAGGGTATTCAAAACTTACAATTAGTGAAATAGCACAAAATGCAGCTATTGCAAAGGGTAGTATTTATAAATATTTTGACTCAAAAGAAGATATAGTATTTGCAATTATTGAAATTGCCCAAGAGTCTTACGATAAAGATATATTATCTAAAATTGAAAATGCAAATACAATTGAAGAAAAAATATTAGCATTGTTTGATTTATGTATATCAAATAGTGATGATGGCATTAAAAGACGAAAAATATATAAAGAGTTTATATCTATATGTCTTGATCATCCAAGTTTAAAGATGGAAGAATATCTGCATACTATTAAAAATAAATATGTGACATGGTTAAAAGATATATTAAATAGTGGAATATCTCAAGGGATATTAAAAAAAGAAGCAATTGAACTTGCTAATGGATTATTTGTAATAGGTGAGGGTGTATTATTATTCTCATCATTAGATAAATATAATGATTCTGATCTATTACAAATACACATAAAAGCATTATTAAAATTAATAAAAGAATAATTTAGAAAGGTAAAAGATGATTAAAATTATATTAGTACTTTGTGTACCAATCTTACTTCTATCAAAAACAGTTACATTTGATGAGGCATTGAATTTAACTCTAAAAAACAATAAAGAGTTAAGAGCTAAAGAGATTGCTGCTTCAAAGTCTATGCAGGATTTAAAAGAAGCCCAAGGATACAAAAAAGGTAAGTTAGAATTTTCGCAACAATTATCAAGAACAAATAATGCAGGATATGTATTTGGGATGAAGCTAGCATCTAGAGAAGCAACATTTGGTGATTTTGGATTTTCTGATTTTTTAACACCATTAGGTATGGCAATATCAGGTGCAGCAAATGGAAATCAGCCATCTGATATGAACGGATTACTTGATGTTCAGCCAAATGATCTAAATAATCCAGAAGCTAGAAATAATTTTGAAACAAAATTAACTTTTGATATGCCATTATATACAGGTGGAAAGCTTGAAAGTGCAGCAGCTATGGCAAAACTACAGATAAAAGCAAATCAAGCTAAATTATTACATGATAAAAAACAAATTGGACTAGAGGTACTAAAAGCATACAATGGTGCAGTAGCAGCAAAGAAATTTATAGCTATGACCAAAGAAGCTAAAATTATTACAAATAGATTTAATAAAAAAGCACAAGAATTATATGATAGAAGATTAGTAAGGATAATAGATGTAAAACAATCAAAAATGGCTGCATATAGTGTTGATGCAAATATAGAAGAAGCTCAAACAAAATTTAAATTAGCAATATCATATTTACAGTTTTTAACATCTAATAAAACTATTAGTGATGTAAAAGATTTTGTAATTTTTGATTTAACTAAAGATCAATTAAATCTTTTACAAAATGATGCAATAGCTACTAGAGATGATTATAAATGGATGGATTTAAATACACAAACTATGAAAAAGAAAATTGCATTTGACGGTGCAGATGAAGACTTTATGATTGGAACACATTTAGAATATGGTATGAATGATGATACTCTCAATCCATCTTTTAAAAAAGATTATTATGTAGCTGCTATTGGTCTTACATATACACTATTTAATGGAGATATTACAAAGTCTAAAAAACAAAAAGCAAAGATAGATTATTTAAAGACAAAGAACTATTTTGAATATATGAAAGATGGAATATCATTAGAAGTTAAAAAGAATTTCCTAGATTTTAAAACACAAACTTCTATTTTAAAACAGAAACAAAATACACAAGATATGGCAGAAGATATTTTATTAGAGACCGAAAATATGTTTGCAAATAATTTAAAATTCAGAACAAATATGATGTATCTATTGATGCAGCTTGAAAATATGCTAAAAGCACAATCTGATGTTATTATGACACAATATGAACAGACAATTACATCTGCAAAACTACGGCTATCTACTGGTAGCGCATTAAAGGAGTAGCTTCATGAGTTGCAATGAAAAAAACGATCAAAATATTGCAGGAAAGTTAGCTGCAGGTTTTATAAAGCATCCCTTGACACTAATTTTAGGTCTAGTGATATTAGTCCTTGGATATTTAAGTTTAGAGTTAACACCAAGAGAGGAAAATCCACAAATAAAAGTAGCTGGAGGGGCAGTAATTGTACCTTTAGCTGGAGCAAATGCAGCAGAGGTTCAAAAGGTTATCATTGAACCACTAGAAAAAAGAATTAGAGAGATAAAAGGTGTAGAAAATATTTTTTCATATGCCAAAGATAATGTTGGTATTGTTCAAGTTCAGTATTATATTGGTCAAGACAAAGGTGATTCAGATTTAAAGCTTTATGATGCAATTATGAAGAATATAGATGGCTTACCTGAAAATGCAATGCAACCTATTATTAAAACTATGGATATTGATACTGATATTCCAGTTGCAACTATTGCATTTTATTCAAAATCAAAAGAGATGACTCAAACTAAACTTTTTAAAGAGATTGATAAGATAGGACATAATATTTCAAAAATTGATAATGTGGCAAAAATTGATCTAAAAGGTGAGAAAAAAGAACAATTTAATATTATGGTAAGCCTAAAAAAACTAAAACAATACAATATGACATTAGGTCAAGTTGCAATGACTTTAAAGGGTATTACATTTGAATTACCAGATATTAAAGGGGTGTTGAAAGATAATAGTTTTACTGTATTTGGACTTGATCATGGAATTAGAAGTGTTAAGGATATTGAAAATATTTTAGTAGATTCTTACGCAGCAAATCCTATATATATAAAAGATATAGCAGATGTAACACTTGGAGGTGATATTCAAGATAAGAAAGAAAATATTTTATATTCAAAGCTACACTATCAAGATAATACAGCACATAATAGTTTGACGCTTACGGTATCGAAACTAAAGGGTGCAAATACTGTTGTGATTAATAAAGATGTATTTGAATACTTTGATACAATTAAAGAAGATTTAGCATCTAAGAATATTGGATATGTAATCACTAGAGATGATGGTTTTACAGCAAATCATGCTGTAAATGAACTTATGTTTCATCTTGTGATATCTGTAGTTATTATTGCTATTTTATTAGTGTTTGCACTTGGATTTAAAGAGGCACTAATCGTATCTCTAACAGTACCTATGATTTTAGCACTTACGCTATTTGTAGGATTTATGATTGGTGAAACAATCAATAGAATTACACTCTTTGCTTTACTTCTAAGTTTGGGATTGCTAGTAGATGCCGCAATTATTGTAATTGAAAATATACATAGACATATGCATGCACATGATAGTAAAGATAAATCAATTGCCCAAATAGCAGTTGAAGCTACAAATGAAATTGGTAATCCAACAAATATTGCGACTATTGCAATTATAATGACTTTCATCCCTATGTTCTTTGTAGGTGGTATGATGGGTCAATTTATGCATCCATTACCAGTATTTGTGCCTATTGCACTGCTTATGTCCTTAGTTGTGGCATATATATTCACTCCATATTTAGTAAATAAATTATTAAAAAAGAAAGGCCACTAATGTTAGAGAGATTAATTTATTCTATTTTAGAAAGTAGATTTAAAAAATACATGGTCTACTTAGTGTCATTGATGCTATTTGCAGCTTCGATTTATACTCTTCCTACTGAGCTTGTAAAAGCAAAGATGTTACCAGGTAAAGATAGTGATACATTTTCAATATATGTAGACCTTCCAAAGGGGAAAAGTGTTAGTGATACAAAAGATGTGACACAATGTATTGCATCAATTATAATGAAAGAGCAAGATGTATTATCAACTTCAGTATTTTTAGGTGAGGGCTTACCGTTAGACTTTGCTGGTATGGTAAAAGGTAGCGTGCTTAAATCAGGACAAAACGAAGCTGAGATGATGATAAATATCAATAAAGCAGCCAATAGAAGTGAAGCAAGCTACAATATGGTTCATAGACTAAGACCAACTATTCAACAGACATGTTCAAAACATGATGCAAATATTAAATTTGTTGAACTTCCAGCAGGACCACCTGTATTAGCGTCAGTTGTTGGTGAAGTATACGGAGGTGATAGTTTTGAAAGTAGAAGAGAATTTGCATATAAAATTGCAGATATTTTTAAGCGTCAAAAGACACTTGTAGATATTGATGTTTTAGCTGATGAAACAACAACAAAATATTCATTGATTCTAGATAACAATAAGTTATTAGAAAGTGGTGTGGGAATAGAGCAAATTAAAAAAATGCTATATATTGCATTTGAAGGTTTTGGTCTTGGTGTTGTAAATGATGAAAATGCACAAAATCAAATACCCTTATTTGTAAGAATTGGTGAGTGTAGAATTTTAGATAATGATAGCAAAGAAGCATTGATGAAAAAGTTAGATAACTTAATGCTTATGAATGAGATGGGTTTAACTATTCCAATGAGTGATTTTATAAGTATCAAAAAAGTTAAGCAGCAACCTACAATGACAAGTAAAAATCTTAAAAATATGATTAATGTAATCGCAGAGACAGATATGGATAGTCAAATATATCCATTACTTGATGCAAGAACTGATATGTTAAACCTTATGAGTGAGAGTTATGAAGTGACAAAGTCAGATATGTTAAACTTATCTTTTAAAGATAAGAAAACTGGTGAGGTATTTGATCTTGTATGGGATGGTGAACTAAAAGTAACTATTGATACATTTATAGATTTAGGTGGTGCATTTATTGGAGCACTTGTATTAATATATCTTCTTATGGTGATTTATTATAAGAGATTTGCTCTGGCAGGTGCAATTGTAATGGCTAGCTTCTTATCTTTAATAGGTGTAATTGCTGGACACTGGGTAATGGATCAGATTACTGAGGATACATTTTATTTAACAGCTACATCCCTTATTGGATTTATTGGGCTTATTGGAATTAATTCAAGAAATTCACTTCTTATTGTAGACTTTGCACAACAGCTTATGGAAGAAAATAAATTAGAGGCAAATAGGGCAATTGCTATTGCAACTGCAACTAGAGCTAAACCAATTTTATTAACAGTATTAGCAATTGTATTTGCAAGTAGCTTACTTGCTTCTGATGCAGTATTTGGAGGACTTGGTGTGGCACTTATTGGTGGGACACTGTTTGCATATTTAGTGTCGCTATTCTTTGTACCTGTATCTATACAGAACTCTCTTAAGAGTTCTGTATAGTAACTTTTCCATTTTCTACTTTGATTTTTCCAAGTAATTCATATTCAAATACTTTTGATCCAAACTTTGAAACGACATCTTCATAGATTGGATTATTTTGACAAAAATTAAGTAGTTCATCATTAGAGTTTGTACTGTTTACTTCAAGACCTAAATCTTTTATAAATTTTTCAATACTATAAATAGGCTTAGCTAGACCATCTTCAAGTAGTTTATTGGTTCCTTGGCTTTCACCAATTCTATGAGGAAGTACAAATATCTTTTTTCCCATTTTTAAAGCATACTCTACACTTCGTAAGCTTCCACTATTCTTATCTGCTTGTGTTACGATTAAGCAGTCACCAAGAGCAACTACAATTTCATTTCTATGTACAAAACTATATTTTGTAGCTTTAGTTCCTAATTTATAAGAGCTTAATATTAATCCATCTTGTTCAATAGAAGAGATTATATTTTTATTTACAGCTGGATATCTAATATCTAGTCCATTAGCTACTACTGCTATAGTATTATCATATTTTGCTGCTTGGTGTGCTACTGCATCAACTCCCATTGCTGCTCCACTTACTATACAGATACCTGCATCACTTAAGGTAGAGGCTAACTTAGATGTAAATTCTCTAGTATACTGAGTAGGCTTTCTTGTACCTACAATAGATATTTTTGGTTTATGTAGTAAGTTTGTGTTTCCTATATAAAAAAGCTGCTTTGGATAGCTTTTCATTGATTCTAATTCACTAATATGAAAAGATATATTTTCTATCATAATTGATTAACTAATACCAACTCTACATCTTTTAAGAGATCTTTTGAGTTTTTTAATGTTTGAAATGTGATTTTTTTAGGATGACATATTGCTATTGCTTCCCCTGTCTTTTTCGCAATATTTACTGCTTTTTTAAGCTGGGATCGTATATATGATCTATCTTGTTTATTATCTAGGAATATATTTCTACTTAAAAAGTTAACACCATATTTTTGTGCTGATTGTTTGGCAACACTTTTTGATGTTGTTCTACTATCCAAAAAGCCAATATTATATTTTTTTAAAGCTTTCATTAGTTTATCCATAGCTTGTTTATTTGATGTAAATTTACTACCAGTGTGGTTATTTGTATATTTTGCTTTTGGATAAAGTAGGCGTAAGGCTTGAACTCTTTGTTCTATTGTCTCATAGCTATCAGATATTTTAAGTGTATTAGCTTCTGCAAATTTAAAACTTCTAGCCTCAAGTGGAAAGTGAATCATATAGTATGGTAATCCTTGAGCAATCTTTGCAGAATTTTGATGTCTAGAAGTAGGTGGTAAAAATGCCATTGTTATTGGATATCCAATATTTTGTATAGTTTTTACATGTGATAGAAAGCTTACATCATCTACTACAATAGCAAGTTTTGGTTTCTTTTTGATCTTAACTATTTGTTGTATCTTTTTTAGTTTATTTTCTTTTACAATATCTTTATATTCTTTATATGAAACTATATTGTCTTTTGGTGTATCTGGTTTATATACAATATTTAAAGCAGGTGTTTTTTCTTCTAAAGGTATCTCTTCTTGAAATTTGACTGTTAGAACTATATAGGCTACAAGTGATAAAATTAGTAAAAATAGAGCTACTATTACAATCTTTGGTATATAATCTTTTTTATTTTTTTTTAGAGTTATTTTTTTATGAATTCGTTTTTTAGACATAACGACATGATATTATATTAAGCCCCAAGAGGGACTTAAAGTTTATGAGACTAGTTAGTTTCTTGATCTACAATTTTGTTTGCAGCAATCCAAGGCATCATCTCTCTAAGTTCAACACCAGTTTTTTCAATTAGTGTTTCTCTTTGATTGTTTCTTTCAGCATTCATTCTTGGGTATCCAGCTTGACCTTCAAGGATAAAGTCCTTAGCAAATCTACCATCTTGAATCTCTTTTAAAAGATCTCTCATAGCTTGCTTAGATTCATCATTGATAATTCTTTTTCCAGCAATATAGTCACCATACTCAGCAGTATTTGAAATAGAATATCTCATATCAGCAATTCCACCTTCAAACATTAAGTCAACGATTAGTTTTAACTCATGTAAACACTCGAAGTATGCCATTTGTGGATCATATCCAGCTTCTGTTAATGTTTCAAATCCAGCTTGAACTAATGCAGTTGCTCCACCACATAATACAGCTTGCTCTCCAAATAAATCAGTTTCTGTTTCATCTTTGAAAGTAGTTTCAATAATTGCAGTTCTTCCACCACCAATTGCAGATGCATAAGAAAGTGCTAACTCTTTAGTAGTTCCACTTGGATCTTGACCAATAGCGATTAAATCTGGAATACCACCACCTCTAACAAACTCACTTCTTACAGTATGACCTGGAGCTTTTGGAGCAATCATAGTAACATTTACATCAGCTCTTGGAGTGATTCTTCCGTAGTGGATGTTAAATCCGTGACCAAATGCAATTGTAGCACCTTGCTTTAAGTTTGGCTCAATCTCTTCTGCGTAGATTTCAGCTTGATTTTCATCTGGTAATAAAATCATAACTACATCAGCAGCAGCAGAAGCTTCTGCAACAGTTAAAGTTTCGAAACCTTTAGCTTCGGCTTTAGCCCAAGAAGAACCATTTTTTCTTAAACCAACACATACTTCAACTCCAGAATCTCTTAAGTTTTCAGCGTGTGCGTGACCTTGTGATCCAAAACCGATCATTGCTACTTTTTTTGACTTAATTAAGTCGATATTACAATCTTTGTCATAGTAAACATCTAATGCCATTTTATATTTCCTTTTTACTTTTAAATAAATTATCGGGATTATATCTAAAAAATATTAAAAGTTAGTTATCATACTATAAATAATTAATCAGGATAAGATTTGAATATAGATATACCCAAAAAGTACCAAGGAAACTCAAAATATGAAATTGGTACTATTGAGCTTAGATCCACTTTTGCTAAGCTAATTACACAAAATGAAAATCAAAAACTTTTGATTGATAAAGATCATCTTTGTGGAGCATATGATGGTGATACTGTAGTTGTTCAAAAGATATTTAATCCAAGAGCACGATTTAAAGCTAAAGTTATAGAAGTGCTAAATTCCCAAAATAAACAACTTCTTTGTTATGTTAAAGATGGACAGTTATTTAGTGTCAAAGAGGATGTACTGATTAAGTTTAATCAAGTGGAAATTATTGCTAACGAAGGTGATATAGTTATTATCGAAAAAGAAAAGATTATTGAGATTATTGGAAATATAGATGATCCAAAAATTGATGAGATAATCTCTTTAATACTTTATAGTGAAGAGTATAGGTTAGATAAAGAAGATCTGGAAAATATAAGAGAAGGTAAAACATTTGATAAAAGGGTTGATTTAACTCATCTTCCTTTTTGTACCATAGATCCTGCAACTGCTAAAGATCACGATGATGCAATATATTTTGATGAAGAAAATTCTATTTTATATGTAGCAATTGCTGATGTAAGTTCATTTGTACCACAAGGTAGTAATATTGATAAGCAAGCATTAAAAAGAGGCTTATCAATGTATTTACCAGGAAAAGTACTACCAATGCTACCTGCATATCTTAGTGAAGATTTGTGTTCATTGAAGCCTGATGTAAATAGATTTGCCTTTGTCTTTGCTATGTATATTGATATTCAAAATACTAGTATCATTAAAAGTGAACTTTTTGAAGCAACTATAAACTCAAAAAGAAAATTTTCTTATGGAAGAATTGATAGGGTTCTTAATGGCCAAAGAGATCAGCATGATACAGTGGATAAAATTATTTTTAATTCTTTAGATTCTTTATATAAGTTAACACAAGATTTTAAAGTCCAAAGATTAAAAAAAGGTTATGATTTTAGAACTACAGAATTAAGATTGGTTTTAAATAAATCACAGCAGATTCAAAGTATATCAAAAGAGGAATCAAGTCCATCACATTCTTTGGTTGAGGAGTGTATGCTTTTAGCAAACATACAAGCTGCAAAAACATTAGGAACAAATGGTATATTTAGAGTGCATGATGAGCCAACTTTGCAAAAAATCAATCAATTAGTAACCGACATAAATCTTTTAGGTTTAGAAGTTAGTCCTCAAAAGACGATACATAGAACAATAGTGCATGCTCAGAAAAAAGCTGCACAAGTTGGATTATTTAAAGAGGTTGATGAGCTTATTATAAAAGCTCAACAGCAAGCACACTATAGTAGCTCAAATGGTGGGCATTTTGGATTGGGATTTGATTATTATTCTCACTTTACATCACCAATACGAAGATATAGTGATCTTGTATTACATAGAATTTTAAAAACAAAAACTGTACCAAAAGAGATTGATACTGTATGTGAAAGTATAAGTAATGCTGAAAGAAATATTACCTCATGTGTTTGGGACTTTGAAGATAGAAAATATGCAAGATGGGCAGCAAATAATTTATATAAAGAATTTATGGTAAAATTGATTGATATTGAAAAAAACATAGTAGAATTACTTGATGGTGCTATTGGGGCTAAAGTAATAATAACAAACTATAAGGGCCAAAAACTGTTTTCAAAATTCAAAGTTAAATTAATTACTAGTGATATTATCACCAAAGAGATTATAGGAGAGGTTAAGTACTAATGTACAAAAATGAATTTGATAATATTTTAAGATCAAAAACTAAACTTAGTAGCTACATGCTTTATGGTGAAGCAGAATTTCTACTAGATAGTTATATTGAAAATATTATAAGATCATTGAATATAGACTCTGATGAGGTGGAGAAGATATATCATGATGATATCGATTTAAAATATATCAAAAATCAATTATCTCAGAGTTCTTTATTTGCTTCAAACAATTGTATAGTAGTAAAATCGAATAAAAAAATTGCTAAAAAAGATTTGGAAGTTTTGGTGCAAGCATCAAAAAGTAATCCAGATTCAGTACTAGTTTTAGCATTTTATATAAATGAAAAGCTAGGAACTTTAGAAAAATTATTTACACCAGCTAATGATGGTGCTTGTGTAAGGTTTTTCAATCCTAAAATTTATGAAGCTGTAAATATACTTTCAAACGAAGCAAACAATTTGGGCTTAGATTATACGCAAGATGCGATAACGCACTTATATAATACACATGAACATAATTTAAGTTTATGTGTAAATGACTTAAAAAAGTTACAAATTTTAGATACACAAATTACTTCTAAACTAGTAGCGCATCATTGTTTTGGAATGGGTGAAGTTTCAAGTGAGGATTTTCTGCATAATTTACTTGATAACAAAAATATAAATAGAGAACTTTATATGCTTTTAGAAGAGGGTACAAATGAGGTTTTTTTAGTCTCTCAAATACTCTCTTTTGTGCAGCAGCTATTTATGATAAATAGCTATACAAGGATTAATGGTTTTGCAAATGCAAAAGAGATTTTAGGCTATTCTCCTCCAAAAGATATATGGGATAAGAAGACTATGTTAGCCTCTAAAATAAAGCCATTAAACTTCTTAAATATATTAAATTTTTATACTAATTTAGAGCTTGAACTAAAGAGCAATAGGCACCTAGACACAAATAGCTATCTATCTTCTAAGCTAAGGCAACATTCAGTTCTATTTAGCTAAAATCTCCCACTTTTACTGGTAAACGCCACCAGTATAAAGCCTTGCTGATAATAAAAATATTTTAGAATTATCGGCTAATTACCAAAAGGAGCAAAAATGGCAAGAATTAGAAATTATGAAACAATGTTTATTGTTAAAGCAACTCTAGCTGAAGAAGAGATTCAAGCACAAATCGAATTAGTTAAATCTAATATCACTAAAAATGGTGGAGAGATTGTAGAGTGTGATGATATGGGTTCAAGAGAACTAGCATATGAGATTGAAAAAAATAAAAGAGGTTACTACTACGTAATCTACTTTACAGCACCAACAGATTCTATTCTTGAACTAGAAAGAAACTACAATATTAATGAAAATATTTTAAGACATATGTTTATTAAATTTGAAAGCAAAAAAGAGATCGCAGCTTGGACTTCAATGAAAGACGAAGCAGCAAAGAAAGCAGCAAAATAATTTTTGCGAATTAATTAAAGGTTGATAAGATGTATAACAAAGTAGTAATGGTAGGAAACTTAACAAGAGATATTGAGCTTAGATATTTACCAAGTGGAGCAGCAATTGCAAAATCAGCAATAGCTACATCACATAAGTATAAAACTCAAACTGGAGAGCAAAAAGATGAAGTTTGTTTTTTAGATTTTAATATCTTTGGTAGAAGTGCTGAAGTTGCTAATCAATATCTTAGAAAAGGGTCAAAAGTACTTCTTGAAGGTAGATTAGTATTAGAGCAATGGACTGCACAAGATGGTTCAAAAAGATCTAAACATTCTTTGAGGGTAGATACTATGAAGATGATGGACTCAAAAGCTGATTCACAAAACAATAACCAAGGTGGTTATGATCAGCAAGCGCCATCAAGTGACTACAATGCACAACCAAATAATTATGGACAAAATAATTATCAAGCACAACAAGTACCTGCTCAGGAACAAAAAATTCCTGAAATTAATATAGACGAAGAAATTCCGTTTTAAAAAAGAAAAAATAAAGGATAAAAAATGGCAGCACCAAGAAGAAAGTTCGCTAAAAAATACTGTAAATATTCAGAAATGAAAATCGATTTTATCGATTACAAAAACTTAGAGTTAATCAAAATGTCTTTAAGTGAAAGAGGTAGAATTATGCCTAGAAGACTTACTGGTACTTCTAAAAGAGCTCAAGAGATGTTAGAGATGGCAGCAAAAAGAGCTAGACATATGGCATTAGTTCCATATATTACTGATACTCAAAATGTAACAACTCCAGCATTTGTTAAATAGTTAGAGTATAAATATTTAAAAAAGGGAAGTGTCTTAATGGCACTTCCCTTTTTTTATGTTTAAAATCAATATATTTTAACGCCAATTCGAAAAATAAGTGCAATTTTTTCAAAATGTTAGATAAAGGTTAACTGACAGTAAGTATGTTATCCTTTTATCGACCAAAACAGAAGGAATTGCATGAAATACAAACAGTTAACATTAGCAAAAAGATACCATATTTCAACTTTGATAAAGCAAGGGTATAAACAAGGTGAAATAGCTAAAGAAATTGGTGTATCACCATCTACAATCAGTAGAGAACTAAAAAGAAATAGTGATGGTAAATATAGTCCAGAGCTAGCCCAAATAAACTATCATAAAAGAGTTATTTCAAAGAATAAGCGAAGTGCTATTACGCCAATTCGAAAAATAAGTGCAATTTTTTCAAAATGGCGCATATAAAGATTATAAACAATTTGGATCACCTCTTGCTAAAAAAGCAAGAGAATCATTTAATAAACTCGTAGATTTAAAAACTAAAGAATTAGAGACTATATCAAAACAAGTACATAGTTCAATATCATTCAAAATAATTCTTAAAATATGAATACTAAAGTATTTATATAATGTCTAATAAAAAACATTAATA
>CAZWLA010000039.1:0-2068 GCA_964633845.1 uncultured Arcobacteraceae bacterium
TTATGTTTAAAGCAAATGGTATTGGTGAAGAGATTAATGATTTCTTAGATAATACAAATCTAGTTGTATCTTGGGCTCAATCTAAAACTAAGCCAAATTCTCTTGGTATGTTAGGTAGTACAGACTCTCAAACTGGTCATTCTGAATACGTAGCATTAAATATGCCTGCTGGTGAAGATGCTAGATTTGGTTTAGAATGGAATCAAGGTTCTAAATACTGGAGATCTGTAACATATGGTGAAGATACTATGATAGGATCTAAATTAGCTACTAGAGGATCTGCGGTTGAAGCATACTATAATAGAAATCTTACAAAAGCGCTTTCTATGTCATTAAGAGCTACTAAGATTACATATGATTATACAGGATCAAATGGATTCTTTGGTGCTGATGGTCAACCTATGTCTTGGGCAGAAGTTGCACAATATACAGCAATGGGAATGGATTTAGATCCAGTTAAAGAAGCAAAAGATGTTAGATTTGCTATTAGCTATAGATACTAGTCTTTAGATTTTAAACCAAATATATTAAAGGGGGAGGCTAGAAGCTTCCCCCTTTTTTTTGTACTTTACATTTAAAATATAATATGATACAATTATAAAAAACACAATAGTTGTGTTTATGGAGAATACAATGACAAGAGTAAGAACAAATGTATATCTAGATGAAGATTTAAAAGCACAAGCTAAAATACTTTTCAAAGAATATGGAATTAGTCTTAGTAATGGTGTGAATTTATTATTAAGTCAAATTGTAAATAATAAAAAACTACCAATGATTGAAGGTTTAGATATTGAAGCCATTTTAGAACATGAAGATGATTATAAATTAATACAATCAACAAAAGATGATGATACCATTAGTATAGATGAGTTTATGAAATTATAATTTATGAAAATAATAGTTAGAAAAAATGCTACTAAAGATATAATGAAAATTAGCGAACCCATTAAAAGTAAAATCAAAGAAAAGATTTTATTGTTATCTGATTTTCCAGATGTATCAAATATTAAAAAACTTGTAAACCATAATCCAGCATACAGAATGAGGGTAGGTGACTATAGAGTTTTATTTGAAGTAGTTGATGGAATAATTGAAATAGTAGCTATAAAACATAGGAAAGAATCATATCGTTAGATAGAAGTATCTTAAAACAAAAACTGTATATATTCAATAAAATATTTAATCAGTATAGTCCAGCAAAATAGTGCAAATATAGTACCTGTAAATACTATAGTGATATTTTTAATTAAAGAAAAATTCATTAGGTGACCTACAATTATACCCACAACAGGTCCAGTCATCCAAAATGGAAAAAATACAAATACCAATAATCCAAACATACCATATTTATCTATTTGAGCTTTATACTTAATAGCTGTATTTTGTAATAGTGTTACTCTATTTGATAATGGCTTTAGTAGTTGAATATTTTTAAGTGAATATAAAAATAGTGTATAAAAAAATAAAGTTAATATAGCTTCTGTAAAAAAATTTATACCTACTATATATAGCATATTGAGATCCAAGGATGTTCCAAGAGATATACTAGGAACTCGTCCTATGATGATATTTGTAAATACCATAGATGTAAGTGAAGTTGATAGTTTAGTATCTATAAATGATATAGATATTATAGATACCAAAAGTATAAAGACAATGATAAAGGTACCAAATAGAACTAATTTTTCTCTAGGGTAATTTATCATTTTAATGCCTTCTGCTAGTTACTAGAAACCTTTTTGATTAGTTCCTTAGCATTTTCTAGAGCAACTTCGCTTGAGTCTTTATCAAAGCTAAGTGCTACTGCCAATCTTCTTCCTATGTGTGATTGTGGCTTTCCAAAAATCCGTAAAAATGAATTTTTAGTAAATATAGAGTCATCTGCTATAACTTCTGGATTAAATGTATCATCTGTAGCTTTAAATGCAGCACTTGCACCTGCTCCATAAGTGATATATTCAAGCGGTAATCCTAATACAGCTCTAATATGTAATGCAAATTGTGTTTGGGATTGAGTAATCATAGTTACCATACCTGTATCATGTGGTCTAGGGCTTACTTCTGA
>CAZWLA010000039.1:2168-12498 GCA_964633845.1 uncultured Arcobacteraceae bacterium
ATTGAGTAATCATAGTTACCATACCTGTATCATGTGGTCTAGGGCTTACTTCTGAGAAGTATACATCATCACCTTTTATAAATAACTCAACACCAAATAGTCCTCTACCACCTAAACCATCAGTAATCTTTTGTGCTACATCAATTGATCTTTGCTTTGCAAGGTCTGACATCTCCATTGGTTGCCATGAAAATATATAATCACCATCTTTTTGAATATGACCTATTGGTTCACAAAATGTAGTACCTGTTTCATTTCGTACTGTTAACATAGTGATCTCATAATCAAATGTGATAAACTCTTCTACTATTAGTTCACTAGCATCACCTCTAGCTTCTTTTGCTATTTCCCAAGAAGATGCTAAATCATCTGCAGTTTTAGCAACTGATTGACCATGACCAGAACTTGACATGACAGGCTTAATCACACAAGGGAAACCAATAGTATTAGCTGCACTTTGTAAACCTTCAAATGTTGTAACAAATTCATATTTACTAGCTGGTAAGTTTAACTCTTCACATGCAAATACTCTAATGTTTTTTCTATTCATAGTTTTGTTTACAGCCTCGGCATTTGGTATCACATGAAAGCCCTCTTTTTCAGCTGTAAATAGTGCATCAATACTAATAGCCTCAACTTCAGGTAAAATAAAATCAGGTTTTTCAACTCGTATTACATTCATAACTTCATCTTCATCTTTCATATTTATTACATATGATCTATTTGCTACAAGGTGTGCTGGAGCATTATTGTATGAATCAACTGCAATAGTTTCAATACCTAATCTTTGAGCTTCTATTACTACTTCTCGACCTAATTCTCCACTTCCAAGAAGTAAAATTTTGATACTATTTGATTTTAATGGTGCTGTAAATGTCATGCTTATCCTTAGGATTAATTTTTCTGATTATATCAAAAAATAGCTAAGATTGATTGATTTTTGATACTTTTTTATCTAACCTATTTGTAATAATCATTTGGGTATACTAGGCCTAATTATGAAAGATTTTAAAAGGTATTATAAATGTTATTAACACCAGGTCCTACTCCAGTACCAGAGTTTGTACGAAAAGCCATGGCAGATACGACTCTGCACCATAGAACACCAGAGTTTGAAGCTATTTTTGAAAAAACAAGAAATTTATTATTAGAGATTTTAGGTACATCAGAATGTGTAATGCTAGCATCAAGTGGTACAGGAGCTATGGAAGCTTGTATCACAAATTTATGTCATAGTAAAGCACTTACAATTAATGCAGGTAAGTTTGGTGAAAGATTTGGAAAAATATGTCAAGCTTTTGATATTGAAAATACTGAATTAAAATATGATTGGAATACTCCAGCATCTGTAGATGATGTAATGAATGCAATTAAAGCAGATGATACAATTGATGCTATATATATTCAGATTTGTGAAAGTGCTGGAGGATTAAGACATCCAGTTGAAACAATAGCAGCTAAAGTAAAAGCATATAATAGTGATATTATGATTATAGCTGATGGTATTACTGCTATTGGTGTTGAAAAAATTGATGTTACAAATATCGATGCTGTTATTACAGGAAGTCAAAAAGCCTTAATGCTACCGCCTGGTTTATCTATGATAGGATTTAGTGATGCAGCAGTTGAAAAGATTAATAAAAAACCTGCTGGATATTACTTAAACCTTGCATCTGAGATTAAAAAGCAAAAGCAAAATACGACTGCTTATACAGCAGCAACTACTTTAATTATTGGTCTTGGAGCAATTCTAGAAAAGATTAAAGAGGATGGTTTTGAAAATATATATGCAAAAACAGCAATTAGAGCAAAAGCTACTAGAGAAGCATTAAGTGCAATTGGTCTTGAAATATTCCCAAACTCTCCAGCAAATGCAATGACTACAATATATACTGAGCAGTCAAATGATATTAGAAAAGTATTAAAAGAGCAGTTTAATGTAAATGTTGCTGGTGGTCAAGATCATCTAAAAGGTAAAATTTTTAGAGTTAACCATATGGGTCTTGTAGAGGATTTTGAAGCAGCATGGGCTGTAAATGCAATTGAGAAAGCTTTGGATGTAGTTGGTGTGCGAACATTTGATGGAACTGCAAACAAAGTATTTATGGAGATAAACTGTGCCTAGTACAATATTAGAACATGAGATACCAAAGGGTAGTCGACTTTACTTTGGTAAAACAGCTAGAGCAAAGAGAAATATAGAACAAAAAGTTAGTGATGTTTTATTTGATGAAGGTTTTGAGGAGATTATTACTCCAAACTTTTCATTTTCAGGTCATCAAGCAATTGAAGATGATACAAAGCTTATCACTATCTCTGATGAGACAAACAATCAAGTAGCATTAAGAGCTGATTCTACACTTGATGTAGTAAGAATCATTAGAAAAAGATTAGGTAGAACTACAGATCATAAAAAATGGTTTTATTGTCAGCCTGTATTTACATACCCTGCAAATGAAAATTATCAAATAGGTGCAGAGTATATTGGTCATGATGATATTTCTGATGTGATCAATTTATGTTCAAAAACACTTGAGTCAATAAATATTAAACCTCAAGTGCAAATATCAAATATCAATCTATTGCAATTAGCAGTAAAAGAGTTAGATGTGAATATATCACTATTTAAAGATGGTGAAATAACTAGATTGTTTGAAATGGATATTGAGTGGTTAAGTGCATTATTATATGTAAAAAATGTAGAAGATTTAGAATCTGTACTTTCTTTAGTACCAAATAGTTTAAAAGAAGAGGTGCAGAATCTTATTGATGTATCAAAGAAAGTAGGTGGGGACAATGTGATTGTTTCTCCACTATATTACTCATCTATGAAATATTATGATGGAATATGTTTTAGAGTTGTAGATGGAAATCTTACTTTAGCAAAAGGTGGTGCATACAGTGCTGATGATATTAAGTCATTAGGATTTGCATTATATACAGATAATTTATTAAAAGTTTTAGGAGAATAGTTTATGGCAAATAAAGCAGATGTAATCGTTGGAATTCAATGGGGTGATGAAGGTAAAGGTAAGATAGTTGATATGCTTGCTCAAAAGTATGATATGGTTTGTAGATCGCAAGGTGGTCACAATGCTGGACATACAATTTGGGTAGATGGAACTAAATATGCATTGCACCTAGTACCATCTGGTATCTTAAATCCAAAAGCTGTAAATGTGATTGGTAATGGTGTGGTATTTGCACCTGCTGCATTTATAAAAGAGTTAGAGCAGTTTGAAAACCTTGAGGGTAGAATTTATATCTCAGATAAAGCACACTTAAATCTTCCATACCATGCTAGTATAGATCAAGCAAAAGAGAGACTAAAAGGTGATAAAGCTATTGGTACTACTGGTAAAGGAATTGGACCTGCATATTCAGATAAGATTAATAGAACTGGACATAGAGTAGGTGAGCTTTTAGATCCTCAAAGCTTATGTATAAAAGTTATGGAGTATTTTGAGCAAAACAAAGTGATTTTTGATGCTATGGGTGTAGATACTCCAAATGAAGCTGAACTTCTTGATACGTTAAATGGATATAAAAAGATTCTTGCACCATTTATCACAAATACTACAAATATGGTATGGAAAGCATTAGATGAAAATCAAAGAATTTTACTTGAGGGTGCTCAGGGTACGATGCTAGATATTGACCATGGAACATATCCATATGTAACATCATCTTCAACTGTAAGTGCGGGCGCTTGTACTGGTCTTGGTATCAATCCAAAAGAGATTGGACAGGTTACTGGAATTGTAAAAGCATATTGTACTAGAGTTGGAAATGGACCATTCCCAACAGAAGACCATGGACAAGATGGTGATAGAATGGCTGAGGTTGGACATGAGTTTGGTACAACTACAGGTAGAAAGAGAAGATGTGGATGGTTTGATGCTGTAGCAGTAAAATATGCATCTAGATTAAATGGATGTGATCAGTTATCATTAATGAAATTAGATGTTCTTGATGGCTTTGATACTATTAAAGTATGTACAG
Source organism: uncultured Arcobacteraceae bacterium (assembly GCA_964633845.1). Taxonomy (GTDB): domain Bacteria; phylum Campylobacterota; class Campylobacteria; order Campylobacterales; family Arcobacteraceae; genus JADHTT01. Next base: position 6,171 of record CAZWLA010000039.1, read on the forward strand.
CATATGAATTAAATGGTGAACAAATTGATTATCTTCCGCAAGACTTAGAAAGTGTAACACCTGTATATAAAGAGGTTGAAGGATGGGATAAAGTTGAAGGATGTAGAAACTTTGAAGATATGCCTGAAAATGCACAGAAATATGTAAGGTTAATTGAAGAGATTACATCTACAAAAGTTGGGATTATCTCAACTTCACCAGAAAGACTAGATACAATTATTTGTAAATAATAAATTTTTAAAGGGACTTTATGAGATTAAAACAAAACCATGTACAGTATATTGCAAGAAAAATAACAAAAGATTTAGTTAATTGTGATTTTGTTGAGATTAGAAAGACTAAAGATGAGATTACTGTTGAAATTGAAAAAATTATGACAGAAGATATTAAAAAAGATATGGCACTTGATGAGGCAGTGAGTAGACTTTTAGAATCTTCTGAAGAAGATATTGAGTTTTATAAAGCAGACTACAGACAACTTTTCTGGATGACTAAAAAAAGAATGGCAAATGAATATGGTGTAAATCTAAATAATTCTGAAAGATTTAGTGATATTGCACATCAAATTCTTGACTTTTTATATGAAGAGGATTATATCCATTTTGAAGTAAATGATAATCAAGTAAAAAATTTAATCATAGGTTCAATAGACAACTTTATGTCAGGATTTGATGATGCAGATACTGCAGCATATGAAAAAATTAAAAATTATCAAAGAAAACTAATACCTGGTACAGATGATTATAATGATATTTTTAACAGATTATATGAAGAAGAACTAATAAGAAGAGGACTAATATAATGGCAAAGGTTTGGATATATTTAGAAAATGGTACATTTTTAGAAGCAAATAGTTTTGGTGCATCTGGAACATCTGTAGGTGAGATAGTATTTAATACATCAATGACTGGGTACCAAGAGATAATCACAGACCCAAGTTATGCAGGTCAATTTGTGACATTTACAGCTCCTGAGATTGGTAATGTAGGTGTAAATGATGATGATAGTGAAAGCTCTAAAGCACATTGTAAAGGTGTACTAGTACGAAATTATCAAAAAGAATATTCAAACTACAGAGCTCAAAAAGCACTTCATGAACTTCTTGAGGAGAATAATACTTTAGGAATTTGTGATATTGATACTAGATATCTTACAAAAATGCTTAGAGATGAAGGTGCAATGATGATGATTGCATCAACTGAAATAAGCTGTAAAGATGAACTAAAAGCTAAATTAGAAGTAAGTCCAAGAATTGAAGATATTAATTATATTGAACAAGTAAGTACAAAAGAGGCTTACATTCATAAAAGTGGTGCTTGGAACCATGCAAATAAAAGTTACAATAAAGCTATAATGAGTGATAAAAAGATTATAGTTGTTGACTTTGGTGTAAAAAGAAATATTTTAAATGAGCTTGTTGAATCTGGACTTGAAGTTGAAGTTATACCAAGTGATTTTAATGGTGATGAGCTTATTGCTAGATTTGAAGCTGGTGAGATTGGTGGGGTATTTTTAAGTAATGGTCCTGGTGACCCACTAACTTTAGAAAATGAAAAAATACAAGTTCAAAAGTTAATTGAAAAAAATATTCCAATGTTTGCAATTTGTTTAGGTCATCAAATGCTTTCTATTGCTCATGGATTTGACACATATAAATTAAAATTTGGTCAGCATGGTGGAAACCATCCTGTAGCAGCAAATGGTGTAGTGGAGATCACTGCACAAAACCACAACTATAATGTACCAGATGAGATAGTACAAATAGCATCTATTACTCACCAAAATTTATTTGACAATACAATTGAAGGTGTTAAATATAATGAAAAGCCTATATTCTCAGTACAGCATCACCCAGAAGCTAGTCCTGGTCCACATGAGAGTAAATATATATTTGACGAGTTTGCTAAAATAGTAAAGTAATTAAATAACAATAAATTATAAAAATAATTATATTTTAGAATAGTTTAATTATTTTTTATATAAACATATATTATAATAAACATAATTTTATAATTAAGGGTAATATATGTTAAGTGATTTTACAAAAGTAAATACATTTCTAACTGTAGTAAAAGAGAAATCATTTTCTAAAGCATCTGCAAAGCTAGGTATATCTCAGCCAGCTGTAACTCAACAAATGAGATTTATAGAAGACTATCTTGATACCAAGATAGTTGAAAGAAAGAAAAACGGTATTAGACTTACAAAAGAGGGTGAAGCATTTTATAATATTGCAGTAAAAGTTGCAAAATGTGTGGAAGCTGGAGAGAAAGCGGTACTAGATATAATTAATAAAGAGATAGTATTTAAGTTTAATACATCATTTGTTGTTGGTAATTATATCCTTCCTATGTATCTAAATGACATTAAAGAAAGTATTGGTAATGATGTAAGCGTAGATGTAACTAGTTCAGCAGAAGCACTTGAAGCACTTATTGATAAAAAAGCTGATATGGCACTTGTGGATGTACCAGGAGATACAGCACATATTGTATATAGAGAATGGCTTGAAGATGAGATAGTGATATTTTCAAATCAAGAGTTACCAGCTAAGTTAAAAGCAAATGACCTATTATCTTATAAATGGGTATGTAGAGATAGGGATTCAAATACAAGACATATTTTTAAAGATGCTCTTGATTCTGTAGATTTGCCTGATTGTGATAATTTTAATATGGTAAGTGAGTCATCAAGCCCAACTACTATTATTCAAACAGTATTAAAAGCAGATAAAGATGATGTTCCTACTGCGTCTATTGTATCAAGACATGCGATAGCTGATTATATAGATGCTGGTATGTTATATGAAGCGCGTCTTGCTCATGGTGCAGAGATTAAGAGAAAACTATATATTGCATATTTAAAAGAGCGAAAATATGATGCATTCGTAGATACTGTTGCTGATTATTTTTTACACTCTAAGGTTAAAAAATAAGTAAATTAGTAATCTTTGACATGGATGGTACGCTGATAAACAGTGGTACTATCATTTCAAATACTATTAACCATGTAAGAGTAAACATTGGCTTAGATATAATGCCAAAAGATTTACTGCTTGCAAATTTAAACAATCCTTATGTAAACCCCGCACAATTTTTTTACGAAGCAGATCAGTTTACTTCGAAGCATTCACAACTTTTTGAAGAATATTATGATGCTCATTGTATTAAATCAATTGAATTGTATGATGGAGTTGAAGAACTTTTAAGAAATTTAGCTAGCTTAAATTATACAATGACTATTGCTACTAATGCATCAAATGAGTTTGCAAGAAAAGCAATATCACATCTTGGTATAGATCAATATTTTAAGTATGTAGTTGGTTATGATGATGTGAAAACACCAAAACCTGATGCTGAAATGCTTTATAAAATTATGGATAGCTTATCATTTTCAAGTGATAATTCAATGATTGTAGGCGATAGCCACAAGGACTTATTAGCTGCACAGCAAGCAAATATAGAATGTCATTTGGTAAATTGGGGATTCACACACCATGGCAGTGATGGCCATAATAATACTATAGATCTTTTAAATTCTATAGTTTCTTAATCTTTTCTATCTCATCACGAAGTCTGATTGCCTCTTCAAAGTTTAGATCTTTAGATGCTTTAGTCATAGCCTTATTTAGTTCAATAAGCATTTTCTTTCGTTCTGCTGCAGGCATTTTTTCTATACGCTGTTTTTTAAGAGCTGTCTCGTCATACTCTTCAAGTTTTAAGGATTCATCAAGACTTCGTGTGGTAGTTGTTGGTATTATCCCATGTTCATTATTGTAGTTTTCTTGTATCTCTCTTCGTTTTTTTGTTATATCTATTGCATATTGCATAGAGTCTGTAATCTTCTGTGCAAAAAGTATTACATGACCATTCGAATTTCTAGCAGCTCTACCTATTGTTTGAATTAAACTTGTACGGCTTCTAAGAAATCCTTCTTTATCTGCATCTAAAATAGCTACAAGCGAAGTCTCTGGGATATCAAGACCTTCTCTTAAAAGATTAATTCCTATAAGTACATCAAATTCTCCAAGACGAAGTTGTCTTATTATATGATTTCGTTGTATTGCATCAATATCACTATGCATATATTTGACTTTAATTCCTAAGTTGGAATAATATGTGGCTAGTTCTTCTGCCATTTTTTTAGTAAGAACTGTAACTAGTACTCTTTCATTTTTAGCAGTTGTTTTTTTAATCTCATCATGTAGTTTCTCAACCTGATATTGACTATCCATAATCTCTATTTTTGGATCTAATAATCCTGTAGGTCGTATAGTTTGAATAGCAACTTCACTGCTTAATTCTAATTCTAGATCAGCAGGTGTTGCACTTACAAATAGAAAGCTATCTGCTTTTTTTATAAATTCATCAAACTTTAGAGGTCTATTATCCAAAGCACTTGGAAGTCTAAAACCATACTCTACAAGTACCTCTTTTCTACTTCTATCAGCTGCATACATACCTCTAAATTGTGGAAGTGATACATGTGACTCATCAACTATGAGTAAAAAAGGTCTATTCATTGCTTGAAAGTAGTCTATAAGTGAATAAGGAGTTTCCCCTGGTTTTTTATCAGTAAGTAGCCTTGCATAGTTTTCAATACCCTTACACATACCAGTGGCTTCAAGCATCTCAAGATCAAATTCAACTCTTTGTTTTAGTCTTTGGTATTCTACAAACTTTTCTTGTGAATGATAGTATTCTAATCTTGAGGCTAACTCTTTTTCTATTGAGTCAATAGCATTTGCTAGTCTATCTTGTGATACAACAAATGGATTAACACTATATATAATAGTACTATTTAGGTCTTGGACCTTTGCATTTGTAAGATACTCATGTTTTGTAAGTGATTCAACCTCATCTCCAAAGAATTCTATTCTGATAAATTCTTCTTCAAAATAAGCAGGAAATATATCTATTACATCTCCATTTACTCTGAAGTTTGACCTATCAAAGAAGTTATCATTTCTTTTGTATCCCATCTCAATTAGTTTTAGCAAAAGAGTTCTTTGGGAATATTCTTGACCAACTTCTAGTTTCTGTACATTGGCTTTGTATTCCTCTGGATTACCCAGTCCATAATTTGCAGATACAGAAGCTACACATATAATATCTTCAAAGCTAAGAAGTGATGCAGTTGTACTTAATCTTAGTCTTTCAAGTTCATCATTTATAGAAGAGTCCTTTTCAATAAAAAGATCAGATCTTGGTATGTATGCTTCAGGCTGATAATAATCATAGTAAGATATAAAGTATTCAACGTGATTATTAGGAAAAAATCCTCTAAACTCACTATATAATTGTGCGGCAAGTGTTTTATTGTGAGTCATAATCAATGTAGGCATCTGTGTAGCTTCAATAATTCTAGCCATAGTGTGAGTCTTACCAGAACCTGTAACACCATGAAGTGTATTGTATTGATTACCTTTTACTATTGATGCAGTTAATTTTTCTATAGCTTCAGGCTGATCTCCGGCTGGAGAATATGGTGAATGTACTTTAAATGGTGTCATGGTGAGATTATAGCAGAAAGTGAATTATTCTATAAGTACAATATAAGAAATATATAGTACAATATTTTATGAAAGGAATTTTAATATGTCTAATGTAACTCTTATCATCTTAGCTATATTTATAGTATTTTGGTTATTTTGTATCTCTTCTGCTATATATAATAAGTTTAAAAATAAAAAAGCAAAAGCATTTTGGATTATTGGATTAATCTTTATACCTTTTTTATCATTTTTCTATATATTTAAAAAAAGTGATTTATTAGAAGACTAGATATCTGATTTAATATTGTTATCTTTTAATACTTTTAAAAATATACAATAAAATTAATATGCCAATTAAGATAATAGCAATATCATAATTATTATTTTGTTTTAGTTCTGCAGTGTTTTGTTTACATGATTTATATTCTTGTTTTATTTGTGATGGATTAAAATTAACACCTAAGATATTGGTAGTTGTATGATTTTCTTCAAGATTTATTTTTTGAATAAATTGTATATTATTATTGTTATGTAAAGTATAAAGCTCTTTAGTATTGATGAAATTTTCTGAAGTATCATTGATATGCACTGTAAATTGTTGATTACTCTCTACAATGCCATCTAGTTTATATATATTTGTATTTGTTTTAAGATAGTAGCTATCTTCTGGAATATCTACATACCCACCTAGATTATCTATAATAGCATTTTCTGATAGATTTAGTTGATTGCTTGTAAAAGTAAGAGTAAATTCATTTGTAGAACTATTTGAACATATTGTATTAATATTAATATTTTTCATAGCCAGATTATATCAAAGTTGTGGTTATTTTA
>CAZWLA010000040.1:0-12366 GCA_964633845.1 uncultured Arcobacteraceae bacterium
ACTTAAGTATTATCTATTTTTAAAATGGAATACTTTTTTAAAAATATTATGTTTATACCTTGAATATTTGCTACTTGCTCCTGCCATATTTTTTTCTTTCCATCAATATATTGATCTAATACATATAATCCATGAGATACAGATATAGTCATCAAAAATAATTTTATATTATTAACCGTAATTTTGAATCCCTTAATTAGTTTAAACTTAGTTTATCTAAAAAATGTCATAAAAATGTTATAGCAATATTAATTTGTGATATTTATAAAATTATTTTATACTATAATAAACATATATCTTAACTTTTGTCTTTTCTGTAGGTCTTTGATAATCTTTGTATGCTAATTTTATGGTCTTGATAGTATTTTTATCTAAAGTTGTATAGCCTGAACCATTTGTGATTTTTAGATCTTTAATATCTCCATTTGGGTATAAAAAAAACTGTACTATATTCATACCTTGCTGTTTTGTCTTAACTGCAATTCTAGGATATCTAAGATACATTTGTGTTACTTTACCAATATTATTTAAATTATTGTTTAAATATTTCTTTTGCTCTTTTGAAAATGTAAAATATTCGTCCCCATATAGTTTAATATAACTTTGTGTTGCCTTATCAAGCTTTTTTATTTTTTTTAGATCATCAATTTTTTTTTGAAGCTTTTGTTTTTTCCGTATAAGCTCTTTATTTTGAATAATTTTTTGTTTTGGTTTTGTTTCTACTTTTTTATTAATAATCTTTTTTTCAATAGGTAATTTTTGTGGAATTTTAATATATTTTTTAGGCTTTGGTTTTTGATATATTATTTTTTTACTCTTTATAATTTTAGGATTCGGTTTAACTTTTGGTTTTATATATGTCTTTGGGACTTTTTGTGGTTTTATTGAAGAAAGAGAAGCTTTTGGTTGCATAAGCTTAACATATTTAATATTCTGATAGCCTATAGGTTTTATTTTATTTGTAGTACTGTAGTGTGGTTTTTTGAATTTTACTTTATCATTTAGTAAATTAAATGTAACTATATGTAAAACTATAGACAATACAATAGTTAATGCTAAAATCCTATTCAATATTTCTATACACCTTCAGCTATCATAGCATCTGCAACTCTTTTAAATCCTAAGATATTGGCACCATGGACATAATTACCTTCAACATTATACTCTTTTGCTACACTTGATATATTTTCACAAATATTTGACATTGTTTCTTGAAGTTTACGATCAACTTCACCTTCACTCCATGGTTGCATAGAAGCATTTTGAGACATCTCAAATTCACTTACAGCAACACCTCCAGCATTAGCTGCCTTTGCAGGAGCAAAAAGTATATTATTTGCCTGCAGATATTCAATAGCTTTAGGAGTGCTTGGCATATTTGCACCTTCTGCTATAATGGTAGTCCCATTTTTAGCTAAATTTTGTGCATCTTTGAGTGTAAGTTCATTTTGTGTTGCACATGGAAATGCTGCATATGATGGTATATCCCATACTGGATGTGAATCTTTTGGATAATCTTCAATTTTTATATATTTGGCATCATGATATGTTTCTAAGTAGCCAGATACACATCCTTTTTTAGTTGATTTTAATTGTTTAATCAGTTCTAAGTCTATTCCTCTTTGATCATATATCAACCCTCTACTACAACTACATGTTACAGGAATTGCTCCTACTTGATAAAGTTTTTCAATAGTATGAATTGCTACATTCCCAGAACCACTTACTGTACATATCTTACCTTCTAGTGATTCTTTATTTTGAATCTCTAACATTTTTTGAGTAAAATAAATTAAACCATATCCTGTAGCTTCAGGTCTTAATATTGATCCACCAAACATATGTGGTTTACCTGTAAGTATCCCCTCATATTTTGAAGTAATTTTTTTATATGCACCAAAAAGATATCCAATCTCTTTATTTCCAACACCAATATCACCAGCTGGTACATCAATTCTGGGTCCAATATATTTATGAAGTTCTGTCATAAATGATTTGCAAAACCTCATAATCTCCATATCTGATTTTCCTTTTGGATCAAAGTCACTACCACCTTTACCACCACCAATTGGAAGTCCAGTTAGTGAGTTTTTGAATATTTGTTCAAAAGCTAAAAAATTTAAGATATCTTCATTTACACTTGGATGAAATCTAATTCCGCCCTTATAAGGTCCTAGTGCATTATTAAATTGTACTCTATAGCCTGTATTTACTTGTATATTATTATTATCATCCATCCAAGTAACTTTAAATTTAACTAATCTATCAGGTGTTACAATTCGCTCTAAAATAGAATGTTTTTTATAGTCTTGATTAGCTTCAAGTATAGGCTTAATTGATTGCAATACCTCTTCAACAGCTTGAAAAAAATCGGTGTTTAGAGCACAATTTGTATGCTTTAATGATTGCATAATATTTTCTATATTTGCCATGGTAATACCTTTTTATTATAATCGATATCATAACATATATTTGTTATAATGGTATTATGTTAAATATAAATGCAGATATGGAATTTATCGAGGATAGGAAACAGTGTTCATATTTTGATGATAAGTTATCAGATACTAGATATAAGATCCAGCATGATTGTAGTGCTAATGATGCGTATAATTTACTTGAACGTGGTTGGAGACGCTTTGGCAAGATGAGTTTTGTGCCAGAGTGTATTGATTGCAATGAATGTATCAGTATTAGAATAGATGTAAAAAAATATAAATTTTCTAAATCTGACAAAAGAGTTTTAGCTAAAAACAGAACCACAGATGTATATGTTCAAGAACCATCACTAAGTTTGGAACATATAGATATTTATAATCGATACCATAAGCATATGGAGGGTAAAAAGCAGTGGAATTATAATGATATTTCACCTGAGGATTATCATGCCTCTTATGTTGATGGTGCTAAAGACTATGGAAGAGAGATGCTATATTTTAAAGATGGAAAACTTATAGCAGTAGCATTAAGTGATTTTTTTTCTACAGGTATATCTTCTGTATATTGTTATTATGATCATGATTATAAAGATTTATCATTAGGTAAGTTTTCAATTTTAGCACAAATTAATATTGCTAAACGCAATGATATTCCATATATTTATCTTGGATATTGGATTAAAGATCATTTTAGCATGGGATACAAAGAGGCTTATGAGCCATTTGAGTATTTAATAAATAGACCATCACAAGAGGATACACCAATATGGAGAATATATGAAAGATAATATTATAGTTGAAGATAATTCAATATTTGAACAATTAGAAAATTCTATCTCAAATGAAGAGAGACTAATATTAAGGCTTCAAGGCTTCTGTGAAGAGATTCTTAATTTTGAAGATGATTGTACGGAGGTTGAAGATAGAGAAGCTTCTATTATGACAAAAGCTACTAAAATAGCTAATAAGCTATTTAATAATGTTTTAGAGGATAGTGAGTATGATTTAAAATCATTTGATATATATCCTGTATACTCTAAAATTGAATTTACAATTTCAAAAGATGAAGATTTACAAAGCTTTAATCTAATGGTTGAAAATGATGGCTTTGAATTGGAACAAGTATGAGTGAAACTAAAGTAATTATTGCTACAATAGTATTAATGACAATAGTAAGTTACCCTATGGGGTATTTTACTTCACTATATATTGCTCAAGAAGGGACACAATTAGCTAAAGTACTACACTTAAGTTTTATTGTATTGTTTTTTACAAGCTTTTATGCATCAATAAAAAATAAAATGATGGATATTTTAAAAGGACAATTAGATGATTAAAAAAATATTTTTATCAATAGTATTTTTATCAAGTATATTATATTCAAATGAATCTACAGTTGATTGTTTAATTATTGAGGAAGAAAACTCAATTATATGTAAATATACACATGAGAGAACTACAGAAGAAAAAATGATTAAAATTGAATGGATCGAACCAAATGGTGAAATTACACGATCAAGAGATATGATTATTCCAGCTGGACATGGGTCAGTATATGACTTTAGATATCTAAAAGGTCGAACAATAGGTAAGTGGACTGTTCAAATTACAGATAATAATGAAATATTTAAAGCAAATTTTATTATAGATTAATTTTAAAAAAGACTCTTAGATTCATCTAGTGCTATTTGCTTAATATTTCGTTTATTAATATAGTTATTTAACCCTATATGGTTGTTGTATCCTAATTGCTTTGCAATCTTCCGTACACTCAAGCCTAGTGCTAAAAGTTCTTTTATTGTATCTAATTGGCTGTCAAATTTAGATTTTTGAATAGTACCTTTAGGTTTACCTAAATTAATGCCATCAAGTTTTTTAGCAATTAAAGCTTCTTTTGTTCTTATACTCATCAAGTCTTTATCTAGCTTTAAAGTTGATTGCATCACTGTTAGTATCATCTGAGTAAGTTTATCATTTGGTATTAAATCAAAATTTTGATCTATACTTGTGATTTTAATATCTTGTCCTAAAATATTGTTTATAGTATCTAAAATAACATCAGTGGTTCTTCCAAAAACATGTAGATTTGCCACTAACAATACTGTGTCTTGTGTACAGTTTTCTAAAAGCTTTAGTATACTTTTTCCCTCTTTTGGAGTATTTACATCATATTGAATACTACTTGTTAGTGCTATTTTATTGGCTAAAACATATGACTTTATTGTATTAACTTGATCCTCTTGATATGGTAAATTATTTTCATTCTTTCTAATAAAGGCAATAGTATCTGACATAAATAATCCTTACATTTTGTTATATATTAAATAGATAAGCATACATAGTGTATGCTTATAAGATATTAAATATTATACACAATGTTATCTTGTAATTTCTTATATATTCCTTACATTTTGACTATTTAAATAATAAGTTTATATTAAAATAGTAATTTAGCAATAATTTGATAAAATCATATAAATTAATTAAAGGTAAATTATTGAAACTTATTGTAGCAATTACTGGTGCTAGTGGAATTAAACTTGGAGTAAAGTTTTTGTCATTAGTTCCGGACAATATAGAACTTTTTGTTGTGTTATCAGAAAATGCAAAGATAGCCTTGCCATATGAGTGTGATATTCCATTGCCACAAGATTCAAATATTAAATACTTTGATGATGATGCTATTGAATCATCAATATCTTCTGGCTCATTTAAAACAAATGCCATGATTATCTTACCTTGTAGTATGAATACCTTGGCAAAATGTACAGTAGGAATTGCAGATAGTTTAATTACTAGAGTTTTTTCTGTAATGCTAAAAGAGAAAAGAGATATTGTATTGGCACCAAGAGAGATGCCTTATAATACAATTCAATTAGAAAATATGTCAAAACTTTCAAGCTTAGGAGTGAATATAGCACCACCTGTACTTGGGTATTATTCAAAACAACAAACACTAGAAGAGATGGAAGATTTTATGATTGGAAAATGGTTTGATATGTTGAATATTGAAAATAAACTTTATAAACGATGGAGTTGAGTAGATGAGTAAAAAAAGAGCAATATATAGTGGTACTTTTGATCCAATAACAAATGGTCATATGGATATTATTAAAAGAGCATTAAATGTTTTTGATGAAGTGATAGTTGCCGTTGCTGCTTCAACATCAAAAAAACCAATGTTTGATATGAATACAAGGGTAAAACTAATTAATAAAGCAACGAAAGATTTAAATGTAACTGCCAAGCCATTTAATACTTTGCTTGTTGATTTTGCTAAGCAAGAGGGTGTTAATACAATCGTAAGAGGATTAAGAGCTGTAAGTGATTTTGAATATGAGTTACAAATGGGTTATGCAAATAATTCATTAGATAAAGAGATCGATACAATGTATCTTATGCCATCATTAGAAAATGCCTTTGTAAGTTCATCAGTTGTACGAGAGATTTTAAAGTTTAATGGTTGTGCTAGTCATCTAGTACCAGCAGAGATATTAGAAGATCTAAGGGAATATCAAACATGTACATCGTAATTGAAGGGATAGATACAGCTGGGAAATCAACACAGTTAGATATTTTACAGCAAAACTATCCAAATGCTATTTTTACAAAAGAGCCAGGTGGTACACAAATAGGTCAAGAATTAAGAGAAATGGTTTTAAATGGTCGTGCAAAATCAAAAATAGCAGAGATGCTAATATTTTTAGCTGATCGTGCAGAGCATATAGAAGAAGTTATACTACCAAATAAAGACAAAATGGTAATTAGTGATAGAAGTTTAATAAGTGGAATTGCTTACGCTAATACACTCCCATTAGAACAGATGATTGAATTAAATCTATTAGCTACATCAAATACTCTCCCAAGTCATGTAATACTACTAGAACTTACAGAAGAAGAGTTAATCTATAGATTAAGCCAAAAAGAGAAGGATAGTATTGAAAGTAGGGGTATTGAGTATCTTATGAATATTCAAGATAGACTTAAACAATCAATTATAAAAATGGGTATAAATCATATTTTTATTGATGCAAAAGAACCTATTGAAGATATATCTTCTAAAATTGATACTTTTTTAAAGGCTTAAATTGAAACTAGGAATAATATTATTTATAATAGGTGTAATACTTGTAGCATACCTTTCAAATATGAAAATAAAAAAAAGAGTTGTTAAACAAATAGGTATTATTTTTGGGATTATCATGGCAATATATGGAATTATTATATTTGCACAACCTGATGAAGATACTTATATAAAATTTACAAAAACTACGGTATCAAAAGAGACTAAAGTAGAAAATAATAAATAAAAGAAGTTAATTTGATAGTCACTCAGGAGAAAACCACTATGAATAAAAAAATATTAAGTTTAGATTTAGGAATTACATCAATTGGTTATTCTATACTAGATGAGATGAAAAATGATAGATATTCCTTAATTGATTATGGTGTTAGTATGTTTGATAAAGCTACTGACAAAGATGGTAACTCTAAAAAACTTCTACATAGTGCTAGTGCTTCAACTACAAAGCTATATAATTTAAGAAAAGATAGAAAAAAAAACTTAGCTAAACTTTTTGAAGAGTTTGGTTTTGGAGAAAAAGATTATTTTTTATATCAAGAGAAACAAAATATTTATAAAAACAAATGGGAACTAAGAGCTAAGAAAGTTTTTGAAGAGAAACTAAAAATAGAGGAGCTTTTTACTATACTTTATACTTTAGCTAAACATAGAGGGTATAAGTCTTTAGATAGTGATGATTTACTTGAAGAGTTGTGTAGTGAATTAAATATAACTATAGATGAAAAAAAACCTACTAAAGCAGATAAAGAAAAAGGTCAAATAAAAAAAGCATTATTAGCTATCGAAGAGTTACGAGTAAATTCAATTAAAACAGTAGCTCAAATCATCTATGAATTAGAGTTAAAAAAAGAAAATCCAACTTTTAGAAATCATGACAATTATAAATATATGATAAGAAGAGAGTATATAGATAAAGAGATAGAAAAGATTATAAACTCACAAGTTAAGTTTGGATTATTTAATGATGGATTTGATAGTGTTGATTTTATACAAAAAATAAAAGATATTATTACTTGGCAAAATCCATCTACAAATGATATGAGTTTATTTGGAAACTGTGAGTATTATCCTGAAGAAAAAGTAGCACATCAATACTCTATCATAAGTGATATATTTAAAATGTATCAGAGTGTATCAAATATCACTTTTAATACTAAACCAACTATAAAAATCACAAAAGAACAAATTAAACTAATTGCAGATGAGTTTTTTATGAAAATAAAAAAAGGTAAAAATATACCTGACATAAAATACAAAGATATAAGAAAAGTTTTAAAATTATCTGATGATATAAAAATATTTAATAAAGAGGATGAAAAGCTAACTATTACTAAGTTTCATTTTTTGAGTAGTTTAACCAAGATTGACAATAAATTTATAATAGACGCACTAGAGCAAGAAAATGGCTATGAAATATTAAAAGATATTTTTAAGGTACTTCAATTTAGTAAAGATCCAAAAGCTATATATGAAGAGTTAAAAGATAAGCTTGATGATAAAACTATAATAAACTTGATCAAAAATAAAAGTGGTAATAGTTTAAATATCTCTGCTGAAGCTATGATAAAATTCATACCTTATTTTGAACAAGAGATGACAACTGATGAGATAAAAGAAAAATTATCATTAAATAGAAGTGAAGATTATAGTGAATTTAAAAAAGGTATTAAATACCTTAGTATAAAACAGTTTGAAAATGATGATAATTTAACTATAAATAATCATCCTGTTAAATATGTAGTAAGTGCAACTATAAGAGTCATAAAACATCTTCATACTACTTATGGTGCATTTGATGAGATAAGAGTAGAAAGCACAAGAGAACTAAGTCAAAATGAGGAAACTAAAAAAGAGATAGATAAAGCCAATAGAGCTTTAGAGAAAGAGATTACAGATATTGTTGAAAATAAAGAGTATCAAAAAATAGCAGAGCATTATGGTAAAAACTTACGAAGATATGCTAGAAAAATAATTATGTATGAACAGCAAGAAAGACGGGATATATATACAGGAGAAGGAATAGAGTTTTCAGATATATTTACAAATAGTGTAGATTTAGATCATATAGTCCCACAAAGTTTAGGTGGTTTATCTGTAAAGCATAATTTTGTATTAGTCCATAGAGATACAAATCTCCAAAAATTAAACCAATTACCTATGAATTTTATACAAGACAAAGAAGCTTTTATAAATAGAATTGATAGCTTATTTAAACAACGAAAGATAAATTGGAAAAAGAAGATAAATTTATTAGCTACAACTTTAGATGAAACTTTTCAAGATACATTTGAAAGTAAATCACTAAGAGCTACAAGTTATATAGAAGCTTTGACTGCACAAGTGTTAAAAAGATACTATCCATTTACAAATAAGATAAAACAAAAAGATGGAAGTGGTGTAAGACATATCCAAGGTAGAGCTACATCAAATATACGAAAAGTTTTAAAAGTAAAAACAAAAACTAGAGATACAAATATACACCATGCTATTGATGCGATACTTATAGGACTTACCAATCAATCTTGGCTACAAAAACTATCAAATACTTTTAGGGAAAATATGGGTGTGATAGATGATAGGGCAAGAGAAAATATCAAAAAAGATATGCCACTTATAGAGGGTATTGAGCCTAAAGAACTTATAGAGATGATAGAAGATAGATACAGTGAATATGGGGAAGATTCTGTATTTTATAAAGATATTTGGGGCAAGACTAAGGCTGTGAATTTTTGGGTATCAAAAAAGCCTATGGTTTCTAAAATACACAAAGATACTATCTATAGTAAAAAAGAAGATGGGATATATACAGCTAGAGAAAGTATTTTAGATAAGTTTATCTCCCTTAAAGTAACACCAACTACAAAATCTGATGATTTTATGAAAAAGTTCAATAAAGAGATACTTCATAAGACGTATCTATACAAAACAAATCCAAATGATATAATATGTAAAGTAGTAAGTCAGCGAGCAAATGAGATAGTAGAACTTTTAAATGAATTTATATGGATTGATATTAAAGATAAAGATATCATAAGTGAATCTAAGTCAAAACTAGAAGAGTTAATACATCAAGATATAAAAGATAATAATGGAAATACTATAAGAAAAGTAAAATTCTATCAGACAAATCTTACAGGTTTTGATATAAGGGGCGGACTAGCTACTAAAGAGAAAACTTTTATAGGATTTAAAGCAATTGTTGAAGATGATAAATTAAATTACACTAGAATTGATGTATCAAATTTTCAAAAAATACAAAAAGAAAATGATAATAGTTTTAAGGTATTTAAAAATGATTTGGTGTTTTTTATATATGCTAATGGTAGTTTTAGAGGTGGAAAAATTGTAAGCTTTTTAGAGGATAAAGGTATTGTAGCTTTTCAAAATTCAAAGTTCCCATCTAATTATAAAATGCAACCTGATGTATTTTGTAAAGATAAAGCACACACTGGTGCGAAACAACAAAGTATCAATAAAGCAATAGGAATAATAAAATTAAACTTAGATATTTTAGGTAATATAAAATCATATCAAAAAATTGGTAATTGTAAAAGTGATTTGTTAGAGTTTATACGAGGAATTATAAAATGAAACAACTAGATAAAATTACAAAAAATGCAAAAGTTTATGAAGGTTTAACTACATATCAAAAAAGTGCCATAAAAGATAGATTAAAAATTGAGTGGATATATACATCAAATGCACTAGAAGGTAATACTGTATCTCTAGGAGATACTGCATTTATCATAGAAGAAGGGCTTACAGTCTCTGGGATATCTTTAAAAGAGCATGAGGAAGTAGTAGGCCATAGTAGGGCAGTTGATATAATATATGAACTATTATCTAAAGATGAAATTTGTGAAGATGATATTTTTAAACTACACAAAGCAGTACAGACCAATCTAGTAATAGATATAGATTGTCCATTAGGTGCTTATAAAGTGGAAGTAAATGGTAGATATATAAAAATTGATGGGAAAAGAGAACATAAATATTATCCCCATCCAAATGATGTAACCCATTTAATGAATTTATGGTTTGATGAATTTAAAGATATAAGAAAGCAAGATATTAGCCTAAATGATTGTATTAAAAAATATACAAGATCTCACATAGGATTTACAGCTATTCATCCATTTTTTGATGGTAATGGTAGGTTAGCAAGACTAGTATCAAATTTATATATGTTAAAAAATGGCTATTTACCATTGATAATTAGCAATAAACAACGAGAAAAATATATAGAATTATTAAGTGTTTATAATTTAAATGTAAAAGATCTAGATAGTAAATCAACTAATTTAATAGAAGAAAACAAAGAGTTTGATGTACTGTATCAGTTTTTTAAATCACAGTATCAAAATAGTCAAATACTTTTAGATGAATTAAAAATAATAACATAATGGGCTGGAAAGTAGTACATCTAACAAGACCTTGTAAGATAAAAGTAAAAAATGAAAATCTGGTTTTATTTTTTTATGACACAGAAAATGAGGTAAAAGTAACTTTAAAAGATATTGATTTTATACTTTTTGATAATACTCAATTTAGCATTACAGGTAAATCTATAGAATTATTGGCAACAAATAATATAGCTACACTTTTTATAGATGAAGAATTTCATCCAACTGCTATACTTACACCATATCATCAACATAGCACAATGACCCAAATAGCCCATATTCAAATAAGTACAACAAAAGAATTTAAAGAACAAGCTTGGCAAAATATAATTAAATCAAAAATTTATAATCAAGCTAAAGTATTTGAATTTTTTGAATCTAATAAGTATCAAGATTTAGAACAAATTGCTTCTAAAGTACAATTATATGATAAAAATAATGATGAAGCACAAGCTGCAAGATTATATTGGAAGAATATTTTTCCAATTGATGGCTTTAAAAGAGAACAGGGTGGAGAAGATATATTAAATAGTATGCTAAATTTTACTTATGCAATATTAAGAGCATCTATGGCTAGAAGTGTAAGTGCTAGTGGATTATTGCCTATATTTGGTATTTGGCATGAAAATAAATATAATTCATTTAATCTTGTAGATGATTTAATAGAACCTTTTCGTGCAATTTGTGATATTTATGTAAGAATATTATTTTTTACCAAATACCCAAAGAAAACTTCTTTGGATGTGGATACAAAAAGAGAAATTGTAGCATTATTAAATTTTAATTGTGTCAAAATGAATGATGGAACAACATCGTTAAGTAAAGCTATAGAACAGTTTGTGATAAATTACAAAAAAGCCATATCAACCGATGATGTATCATTGATCACTTATCCAACTATTCATATTGATTTTTTTAAAAATGAGTTCATTTAGAATTATGTGGCTTATGCTTATGTTTGATCTTCCAACACAAACAAAAAAGCAACGAAAAAGATACCATTGGTTTCATGATGAATTAGAAAAAGAGGGTTATAGTATGCTTCAATATTCTGTATATGGTAAAATATTTTCATCAGTAGAGTCAGCAAATTTAGGTAAAAAAAGAATAAAAGAGTTTATCAAAATAAATATAAAAAATGGAAATATAAGATTATTGATGTTTACAGATAAGCAGTTTGCATCTATGGATGTAGTTATAGGTGAAAAATCTATAGAAGAAGACAATGAACCAAAACAGTTGCTATTATTTTAAAAAAGGGAAGTGGTCGAAACCACTTCCTAAAGTCATCTATGATAAAAATCATAGACTTAGTTTAATACCCCTATTAAACAACTGTGTCATACAACAGCAGTATTTATAATTTTATCAAAAAATATATTAAAATAACAAATTTATACATTTATATCAATTTTTTATCGGTTTTAATACCCCTACAAAC
>CAZWLA010000041.1:0-12240 GCA_964633845.1 uncultured Arcobacteraceae bacterium
GGATATTTAGATGCAATATTTATCATATATCTATCGCGACTAACTTTTGCTAATATTGAAGCTGCTGCAACTTCAGATACACTTGCATCTGCTTTTATCTTCCAAGATATATTGTCAAGTCCATATACTGTATTTCCATCCATTAAATAAGAATTACTATTTATGGTATTCATAATCTCTATAATAGAGTTTTTTATACAAGCACTAATCCCTAGTTTATCGATTTGTTGTGCTGTTGAAAAAACTATATGGTAGTCACTATTTTTAACAATAATATCAAATAGTTTTTCTCTCCTTTTTTCTGTTAATTTTTTAGAATCATTGAGTTCATCAATTGGCTTATGTAATTTTACACCTGCTACTACCATTGGTCCAGCAAATGGTCCACGTCCAGCTTCATCTATACCACATAAACCATTTGTTATAGTTAATAGTTCCATTATTCTACCGCCCATATATAAAAAGGATTTACTTCACATTCAATATTATCCAGATAAATATCTTGTTCATTACTTACTGTTACAATGGTTATTTTTTGGATATTGTTATCCTCTATAAATGCCAATACTTTTGAAGGTATTTGCATACCTATAAAAAAAGGAATAGCAAGTATAATTTCATTAGTACTTGGAATATAAAAATCTATATGATCATAATAATAGATATCTTGATTATATTTTTCCAACTCTAGGTAAACCATATTTGTAAAAATATTATTAAATTGTTTTTTAGTATTTACTTGATCAATTAAAGCATGATTATAACAAAAAAGTTTTTTAGCTGCTTTTTCATGATCGTATTTTGGTAAAAATTTTATAATACCGCTATCTTCTAATAATTTATAATATTTATAAAATCTATCTTTTGATAACTTTATCTCTTTTTTGAGAAGTAGATATAGTTGATTTGCAGATTTTACCTCTCCGCAGTTTTTAATAATATTTTTTAATATAAATAGTTCTATTGAGTCATTTGCTAATAGTTTTATATGGTTTTGTAATTGAATAGGCTTGTGTAGTTCGTCTAAAATTATTGTTTGTATGAAGTTTCCATACTTTAAGAAGTAGTTAAAAGATGTAGTAATATTGTGATGCTTATCAAATAGTAAAAACTCTTCAAAATCAGTTGCAGATAAACTAATGCTATCAAAGTTATCTAAATAATACTTTTGGTTTGTAGTAATAATAATAGAATTACATTTTGGAAGATCTAAAGATATATCAAAATTATCTAGTGCAACAATTTTTATATTGTGAGTGTCTATATATGACTGTATATTATTGTAAAATGATAAATTGTTGATTTTTAAGTTATTAAAGTCAATATATAGATATTCTTCTGGATCAAATGTAGAAAGATAATCATAGACTAGATAGCTTTTTCCACTTTTTGATCCACCATAAATAATACTATTTTTATATGAGATAGATTTTTTTCTCTCTTGAAAATCTATTTTAGAAAAATCAAGATCATAAAAACTATCTAATATATCCATAGTTATTTTTTGTTAAGATTACTAATCTCTTCTTCAAAAGTTTGTTCTTGACGTAAACTAATACCTTTCATATGTGAAATAGGCATAGCAAATGCTATACCGTCACCAGTACTAGTAATATGTAATGAATGGATAATTCCTTCCAAGACTTTACTTGCTAATGATTCTGGTAGAATAAAAAGTAATACTTCATCATTTGCTTCAGGATTAATTCTATAAAAATTATCCATCCCTGATAACCCCATACCATATGCATTAAAGTGTGTTACACCTGTTGCACCTGCTTGATGTGCAGCTTGTATCGCATCCTCTTTTTTATCTTTAGGTACAATTACTACCACAGCACTAAAATTCATTTTAAAGCTACTTGAAATATGAGTTGAATCGATATTAACTGTTGCTAGATATGTTTCGTCAATTTCAGAAATGATTTTAGATATATGTTTTTGCTCAATATTTGTATCGCTTTTTATACCAATTTTTTCAGTAATTACACCGTAAATCATTACTGTAATTATAGGAAATAGTGAAGCAAATGCAATAAGACCAAAGCCATCAATTAAAGGGCTTCTCCCATCAATATTTGTAGCAAGACCAATACCAAGAGCTGCTACAAGTGGTACAGTTACTGTAGATGTTGTAACACCACCACTATCATATGCTATTGGAATAATATATTTTGGGGCAATAAATGTTAAGGTAACAACAAGCATATATCCAACAATAATATAATAATGAATATGTCCGCCATCAATAATTCTAAATGCACCTAAAGCAATACCAATAGCTACACCAATGGCTACAAATAGTCTTAATGCAAAATCATTAATTTTTCCATCACTAATATCTTTAGCCTTTTTTGCAATAGCCATAAGTGCTGGTTCTGCCATTGTTGTAGAGAAGCCAATAGTAAAGGCAAAAGTATATATAATCCAAACATTACCATTTTGAGTAAGTTGGTATGCCATAGATTCACCAAGACTAAATAAACCAAGCTCAAGACCAAGAATAAATGCATATAGACCAATGATTACTAATATAAATCCTACAAATATAATTTTAAGATTTTTAATATTCTTTCTTATTACCCCATATTGAAAAAAAAGAATAATTGCTAAAATAGGAAATACATCTTTTATTACAGGTGAGATACCATTTATAATAGACTCTGCAGTAACTACCGTAACTTCGCTTACCTTAGCTTCTATTAGTACACTGGTAACTTCTTTTACATCTACTAAATTGTAAACGGCAATACCATAAATTTGAACAAAGATCATTGGTGTCAAAGAGGCAAATGCAATAAGACCAAACCCATCAATCACAGGATTTCTATCTTTTATTGATGAAGCTAAGCCAATACCAAGAGCTGCTACAAGTGGTACTGTTACAGTTGATGTTGTTACTCCACCTAGATCATAGGCTAAGCCTATAATTTCAGGTGGTGCAAAAAAGGTAACACTTACAACTAAAAGATAACCAGCTATTATATAATAGTGTATTGGATGCCCTTTAATAATTCTAAATACACCAAGTAAAATTGCAAAACCAACAGATCCTGCAACTACAAATCGTAGCATATTAGTATCAATTCTTCCACTACTAATAGCAGCTGCTTTTTCAGCAATAACTGTAAGTGCAGGCTCAGCAATAGTTGTACCAAATCCTATCAAAAATCCAAATATTAGTATCCAGAAGGTTGAACCTTTATTAGCAAAATCTTTTGCTAATCCTTCTCCTATTGGAAATATACCAATCTCTAGACCTTGTAGGAAAATAGCTAATCCAAATCCAACAATAATCATACCAATTGTTGTTGGTAACCAATTATCTGGAATAGTTTGTAATATAGCTATTTGAAAAAATAGTATTACTACAACAATAGGTAAAAGGTCTCGAAAAGACTCTTTTAGTAACTTGAGAAAAAAGTTAAATTGCATTTGTCATCATACCTGATGAGAAGTTGTTTTATTTTTTAAAGTATTTTTCATAGATAAATAACTATTAAGTGCTCCAATATATGCTCTAGCACTTGCCAAAATTGTATCTATATTTAAACCATGGCCTATCATAGCTTCGTTATTTTCAAATGACACTTTACAAATAACTTTTGCTAGAGCATCTTTTCCTTCTGTTACTGAGCTTACTTGATACTCTTGTAGATTGCCATCATATCCAGTTAGTCGATCAATTGTTTTACATATAGCATCAATAGTACCATCCCCAATTGCTGCATCAGTTGTTTCTTTCCCGTCATACCTAATACATACAGCTGCACTAGGAACTCCAGTTGAACAGTCACTTACTTGAATTGATACAAGTTCAAACATTTGATTAGAATTTAGTTTTTCATCTGCAATAATCATTCTAATATCATCATCAAGAATATCTTTTTTCTTATCGCATAAAAGTTTAAATCTTTCAAATGCTTTTTTAAGTTCATCATCGCTAATATTATCAAAACCAAGAGAGTTAAGCTTATCCTTAAATGCAGCACTTCCAGATAGTTTACCAAGTACAATTGTATTATTTTTTTCTACACCTACATCACTTGGCTTCATAATCTCATATGTTTCTTGATGTTTTAGTACACCATCTTGATGAATACCACTTTCATGAGAAAATGCATTTTTACCAACAATAGCTTTATTTGGTTGTGGTTCAATTCCAGTAATATTTGCTACAAGCTTAGATGCTCGTGTGATCTCTTTTGTATTAATATTTGTATAGTAACCTTGAAATTGATCTTGTCTTACTTTTAAAGCCATTACAATCTCTTCCATAGCAGCATTACCAGCTCGCTCACCTAGACCATTGATTGTACACTCTACTTGTCTTGCACCTGCTGTTATTCCAGCTAGTGAATTTGCTACTGCAAGTCCAAGATCATTATGATTATGAAGAGATATGATAGCCTTATTATCAACATATGCTACCATTTGTTCAACCATATGAGAAATTTCATTTGGTAATCTATATCCTACAGTGTCAGGTAAATTGATAGTTGATGCGCCAGCTTCAATTACAGCACTTGTAATCTCTTTCATAAAAGAGATCTCACTTCTTCCAGCATCTTCTAGTGAAAATTCTACATCATTAACAAATGTTTTAGCATATGTTACAGCATCTACAGCTCTTTTAATTACTTGCTCTGGAGTCATTTTAAGCTTGTATTCCATATGTATAGGACTAGTTGCTATAAATGTATGTATTCTATTTAGTCTAGCTTTGGCTACAGCTTCACCAGCAGCTTTAATATCTCTATCAACTGCACGTGCTAATGAACATATTCTACTGTTTTCTATTGTGTGAGCAATTTGTGATATTGCATCAAAATCACCTGGGCTTGCTGCAGCAAATCCAGCTTCAATTACATCTACATTTAGTTTTTCAAGTTGTTGTGCAATTTGAATTTTTTCATGAGTATTCATTGATGCACCAGGTGACTGCTCACCATCTCTTAATGTAGTGTCAAATATTACAATATTATTTTCCATTTTCAATTCCTACTTTTTAAATGCGATTACTGTTTGACCAGCTTTTACTTTATTGCCAATATTTATATTTAATTTTATATCGTTTTTATCTAAAGTTATCTTTATAACACCATCTAAAAACATACCTATCTTATCACCTTTTACAACATCACCTGAAGCAATATCAATAGTATTATTGCACAAGCCACTTAGGAAATTTATTTTTAAGTTAGCCAATTCTAAATCTATAGAACTATTTAATATTGATGCTTTATAACTATTTGGATTTAAATTTAATCCATGTACTTGGTTTATGATATTAATTTTACCATCTATTGGTGCTCTTAATATATGAGTATTACACATATCTACTTTAAAATATATATCTATTTTATTATCATGATTATCAATTGTATCAACTCTACCATCACAAATTGATAGTATTTCAGTATCTTCTCTTTTAATAGTTCTAGAAGGATCTCTATATATAATCAGTAAGCCTACCGTTATAAGAAGTGCTATATTTCCAAGTGTCTCATCTATTAAGTAAGCAAAAATTGCAAGAACAAAACTAATAATTATATTTTTATTTATCACTACTTGTCTCTCTATCTTCATGTATAGCCTCTCCATGGTAAACTTCTCCACTATTTTCTTCTATAATCTCTTGAACTCTTTTCCCTGAAATTACTTCAAGATCTAATAGTTCTGCAGTCATTTGCTCCATTGCATCATTATTGTCTCTTAGGCTTTGTAGTACAGCTTTATATCTAGCATCAAGAGTATTTTTTATATGAATATCTAAGTTATGTGCCATCTCATCACTGTAGTCTTTTGATGATTGTCCACCACCTAAAAATTGGTTTTGTTGTTTACTGAGAACCATAAGTCCAGCTATATCTATATCACTCATACCATATATTGTAGCCATTGATTTAATAATATCAGTTGCTCTCTCTAAGTCATTCCCTGCACCAGTACTAACTTCACCAATATATATCTCTTCTGCTGCTCGTCCACCAAGTAATGTATCTACTTCAGCTATTAATTCATGTTTTTGCATAAGATACTTATTTTCTTCTGGTGTATTTAATGTATAACCAAGTGCCGCTAAACCTCTAGGAACAATTGATACTTTATTTACCTTCTTTGCACCTTTAGTGATCTCTGCAATTAGCGCATGACCTGATTCATGATATGCTACAATCTTTCTCTCTTTTGGAGATATTCTTCTACTTTTCTTCTCAAGTCCAGCTATTTGTCTTTCAACTGCTTCTTTAAAATGTTCTGGTCTTACCTCTGTATCATTAGCACGACCTGCTAATAATGCTGCTTCATTAATAATATTTGCTAAATCTGCACCAGCAAGTCCAGCTGTCATCACTGCCACTTCTCTTAGTTCTACATCTTTTGATATTTTTACATCTTTAATATGTACATTTAATATCTCTATTCGTCCTTCTAAATCTGGTTTATCTACTAATACTTGTCTATCAAATCTTCCCGGTCTCAATAGTGCAGGATCTAGTACTTCTGGTCTATTTGTAGCTGCTAATATAATAACTGGTGCTGCTGCACTAGAAAATCCATCCATCTCTGCAAGTAGTTGATTTAGAGTTTGTTCTCTTTCATCATTCCCACCCATATTACCAGCACTTGCTCTAGATTTACCAATCGCATCAATCTCATCAATAAATATAATTGCAGGCGCAGTTTTTTTAGCTTGCTCAAAAAGATCTCTTACTCGGCTAGCTCCAACTCCTACAAACATTTCTATAAATGAAGAACCTGTAACACTTAAAAAATTAACATCTGCTTCACCAGCAACTGCTTTGGCTAATAGTGTTTTACCAGTACCTGGAGGTCCTACAAGTAAAACACCTTTAGGTATTTGTGCACCAAGCTTTACATATCTATCTGGATTTTTTAGAAATTCAACGATTTCACTTACTTCTTCTTTAGCTTCTTTATTACCAGCCATATCTGCAAACTTCACATTTGGCTTTTCGCTATTAATCATCTTTTTAGCATTACCCATACCAAGAAGACCACCACCTCCGCCTCCCATAGAACTTTGAATTTTTCTCGATAAGAACATCCAAATACCTATAAATATCATAACTGGTAAAACCCAACCAAATAACATATCTGCAAAATAGTTTTCCTCATTTATACCACCATAAGCAATGTTATATTGTTCTAAAGTATTAATAAGTGTTTCATCTGGTACAACCCTCCTTACTATATAGGTTGTTTTTACACCATTTAATACTTTGGTAGTGGCTTTTATGGTTGTATTGCCTATCCCAACATATTCAATTGAACCATTTTTTAATAGACCTTTGAAGTCAGAGTAGGAAACTTTCTTACTTTGACCTTGGCCATATGCTGTTGCATTTCCATTAACATGTCCTTCATCTTGTGGAAATAAGTTTTTAAATGCAAATATAGTTACCATAGAGAATATAACAAATACTATAATTGGATTATTGTTAAAAAAATTATTGTTTTTATCGTTCTTGTTGTTATTTTCATTATTATTCATTTATTTTGTACCTTTTATTAAAGCAATTGTAATCCAATCACCTTTATGTATAATTTCTTTTATTTCATATTGTTTAAATTTATTTAATACTTTGTCTTTATATTTTGATAATATACCTGACAAAATTAATATACCATTATCTTTTAAGCTTTTCTTTAAATCACTAGATATCATTACTAAAACATCTGCAACAATATTTGCAACAACAATATCATATTTTGTATCTACTAGTAAAGCAGAACCTACCCAAGACTTATTGATTGAAGTAGTATTTAGATTGAAATTTTCTATAGAATTTTCAATTGATATACTATCTGTATCACATATATCCACGCAAGCTCCAAGCTTTGCCGCAGCAATACCAAGGATACCACTACCACAACCTACATCTAATAAAGTATTATCTTGACTTGTATATCTACTTATTAACTCTAGACATGAACTTGTAGTTTCATGGTGACCACTACCAAAAGCTAAAGCAGGATTAATAATAATATTAATTTTATCTTCTTTACTCTTATCCCAGCTAGGGTGAATATAAAATTTACCTGCTTCTACTGGTGTGATAGAATTTTTATATTTAGAGATCCAGTCTTTATTTTCTTTTTTATTATATTCAATGTCACATTCAATATTAGACTTCAAAGCAATAGATAATTGTGTTGAAAATTGCTCTATACCAGCTTTGATGTTTTCTAAAGATGATTCACTCCTACAAATAATTATTCCATCAAGCTCTTCTAGTGCTTCCTGAGTTAATTCAGATATTAAATCTAAATAAAGAGGGTAATGGTTATGTGGAGTTACCCTTAGTTCATAGTAAAATTTTTGCAATATTATTAACCTTATTATTTATAATAATCACATTTTATCTAATTTTTATTAAATTTTTTGTTAATAGAGTAAGCAAATAGATATATTATCCTTTTTAAAAGGAAAAGAATTATAGATTTATTTTATAAAACATGCTATTTCATTGACATCTTAATACTTTTTGGATATAATTCGCGTCCATACATTGGTTAGCACGATAAAAATTAAAAGCTAACGTGTTCTTTAAAGGAAAAAAATGGAAAAAATTAGACTTAAATTACAAGCGTACGATCATAGAGTTCTAGATCGTTCTGTTGCTTCTATTATAGAGGCTGTAAAACGAACAGGTGCTGAGTTAATAGGGCCAATCCCTTTACCAACTAAGCGAAGAAAGTATACAGTACTTAAATCTCCACATGTTAATAAAGACAGTAGAGAGCAGTTTGAAATCAGAATTCACTCTAGAGTAGTAGATATTATCTCTTCAACTCCAGATACTGTAGATTCACTAATGAAGCTAGACTTAGCTCCAGAAGTAGACGTTGAAGTAAGATCAATGGGTCAAGAGTAGGAGTAGTTATGGAATTTATTGTAGAAAAAATTGGAATGAGTAGAACAGTTAGTGTACCAAGTGTACCAGTAACACTACTTAAAGTTTTAGAAACAAAAGTTTGTGAAGTAGCAGAAGATGGTAAATCTATTGTAGCGTACGCAGATGGTAAGAAAAATAATAAAACAATTGAAGGTAAGCAAGCTAAATATTCTTTATCTAAAGAATTTAATAGATTTGCATCTTTAAATGTAGCTAACACTGAAGCTGGAGATTTAGATACATCAGCATTAGTAGAAGGTGCAGTTTTAAAAACAACTTTTAACACAAAAGGTAGAGGTTTCTCTGGTGTTGTTAAAAGATGGAATTTTGCAGGTGGTAGAGCATCTCATGGTCATAGAATGGGTAAAAGAACTGGTTCTATTGGTAATGCAGAGTGGCCAGGTAGAGTTCAGCCAGGTAAGAAAATGCCAGGTCAATACGGTAACGTAACGAACAGTGTAAAAAATGATGTAGTTTCATTTGATGCTGAGACAGGAATCCTTGTTGTTAAAGGTTCAGTTTCTGGTGCAAATGGTGCATTAGGTAAAGTAAAGGTTTCTTAATGAGTAAATTAGAATTAACAAAATATGAATTACCTGAGAATTTCAAAGGTATTAACTCACACAACTTATACTTATATGTAAAGTCTTACATGGCAGGTTTAAGAGCAAATACTGCTAGAGTTAAAAACAGATCAGAAGTAAGTGGTGGTGGTAAAAAACCTAAAGCTCAAAAAGGTTCTGGTGGAGCTAGATGGGGTTCAAAAAGATCACCTTTATTTGTAGGTGGTGGACAAGTATTTGGACCAACTAAAAGAAACTATAATCTTAAAGTAAATACTAAACAAAAAGTATTAGCTTTACAATATGCTTTAAATGAGCAAGCTGAAAATAATACATTATTTGTAACTGATTCAGTAAAAGTAGAATCTGGTAAAACAAAAGATGCACAAGCATTATTAGCAGGTTTAGAGCAAAGAGATACATTAGTAGTAGTTGATGCAATGGATGAGAAAACTTACTTAGCATTCAGAAACATTAAAAACTGTTACATGATTGAAAAACAAGAATTAAATGCTTATGTAGTTGCTGCTTATAGATCTGTACTGATCGAAAAAGCTGTACTTGATAGCTTAACAAAAGAGGTATAAAAATGGCTGATATTACAGATATTAAATCGATTTTATATACTGAAAAGACAATTGAGCTTCAAGAGAGCGGAGTTGTTGTAGTTCAGACAAGTAGAAGAATGACTAAAAATAGTCTTAAAGAGGTTTTTAAAGAGTACTTTGGTGTTACACCTTCAAAAGTAAATTCTTTAAATCAAAGTGGTAAAGTTAAGAAATTTAAAGGAAAGCCAGGTAAAAGACCTGATTTCAAAAAATTCTATGTAACATTACCAGAGGGCGCAGAACTTGCGAACCTATCGGCATAAGGGAGTAAAAGATGGCAATTAAAAAATTTAGACCTATAACTCCTGCTAGAAGATTTATGGCAGTAATGGATTCATCTGATATTACTTCTAAACCAACAGTTAGATCACTTTTAGTAAAAGTACCATCAACTGCAGGTAGAAATAATAACGGTAGAATTACATCTAGACATAAGCAAGCAGGTGCAAAAAAACAATATAGAATTATTGATTTTAAAAGAAATAAATTTGGTGTACCTGGAACTGTATCTACTATTGAGTACGATCCATACAGAAACTGTAGAATTTGTTTAGTTACTTATGCAGATGGGGACAAGAGATATATTCTTCAACCTTCTGGATTAAAAGTTGGTGCTACAGTTGAAGCTGCAGAATCTGGACTAGATATTTTACCTGGTAATGCAATGAGACTTCAAAATATCCCAGTAGGTACTATGGTGCATAATATTGAGATGAAGCCTGGCAAAGGTGGACAAATCGCTAGATCTGCTGGTGGTTATGCTCAAGTAATGGGTAGAGAAGACAAATATGTAATTATGAGACTTCCAAGTGGTGAAATGAGAAAAATCCTTGGTGTTTGTATTGCAACTATTGGTATTGTTGGAAATGAAGATTTTTCTAATACTGTTATTGGTAAAGCTGGTAGACAAAGACATATGGGTAAAAGACCTCAAACTAGAGGATCTGCTATGAACCCAATCGATCACCCTCATGGTGGTGGTGAAGGTAAGACTAACTCAGGAAGACATCCAGTTACTCCATGGGGTATGCCAACTAAAGGTTATAAAACTAGAAAGAAAAAAGCTAGTGATAAACTAATCATTTCAAGAAGAAAGAAGTAAGGGTAAAGCATGGCTAGAAGTATAAAAAAAGGTCCATTTGTAGATGCTCACTTAGCAAAAAAAGTTGCTAAGGCACTAGAAACTGGAGATAGAAAACCAATTAAAACTTGGTCAAGAAGAAGTATGGTTTTACCTGATATGATCGGATTAACATTTAACGTACATAATGGAAGAAATTTCATCCCTGTAATCGTTACTGAAAATCATGTTGGATATAAGCTTGGTGAATTTGCACCAACTAGAACATTTAAGGGCCATAAAGGTTCTGTTCAGAAGAAGGTAGGGTAATGAGTAAA
This sequence comes from uncultured Arcobacteraceae bacterium, assembly GCA_964633845.1. Classification (GTDB taxonomy): domain Bacteria; phylum Campylobacterota; class Campylobacteria; order Campylobacterales; family Arcobacteraceae; genus JADHTT01. Next base: position 11,491 of record CAZWLA010000041.1, read on the forward strand.
GCTACATTAAAATTTATTAGATTATCACCAACTAAAGCTAGATTAATTGCTAGAGAAGTTCAAGGTATGAATGCAGAGTTAGCTATTGCATCTTTAGAGTTTACACCAAACAAAGCTGCAAAAGTTATCGCAAAAGTAGTTGCTTCTGCAGTTGCAAATGCTGGTTTAGAGCCAGAAGAAGCAATTGTTACAAGCTGTAGAGTAGACAAAGGTCCTGTTCTTAAGAGATTTATTCCAAGAGCAAGAGGTAGTGCTACACCTATCCTTAAACCAACTTCACATGTTTATGTTGAAGTAGCGAAAAATGAAGGAGAGAAGTAATGGGTCAAAAAGTTAATCCAATAGGACTAAGATTAGGTATCAATAGAAACTGGGATTCAAGATGGTTCCCTTCATTCTCTAAAATGCCTGCAAATGTTGCTGAAGATGATAAAATTAGAAAATTCATTAAAAAAGAATTATACTATGCAGGTGTTGCACAAACAATAATTGAAAGAACTGCTAAAAAAGCTAGAGTTACAATTGTTGCTGCAAGACCAGGTATCATTATTGGTAAAAAAGGTGCTGATGTTGAAAAACTAAAAGCTAATCTTGCTAAGCTTGTTGGTAAAGAAGTTGCTGTTAATATCAAAGAAGAAAGAAAGCCTTTCTTATCTGGTCAATTAGCTGCAGAAAATGTTGCACAACAATTAGAAAGAAGAGTTGCATTTAGAAGAGCTATGAAAAGAGTTATGCAAAATGCAATTAAAG
>CAZWLA010000042.1:0-12183 GCA_964633845.1 uncultured Arcobacteraceae bacterium
TTCTATAATTTCTTGATATATGTTAAGAAGATATTAACTTTTATAAGATATGATTCTAATAATAATTATCAATAAATACAAGGAAGATGAATGTTAAAACTTTTAACAATATTTTTTATATCACTTTTAACAATAAATGCAAGTGATTTCAAAAAACTAGATACACTAACTTTAAGTGGACCAATGGCCTCAGTTACACATCCATTGTTACATATTATCGAAACAGGTGCTTTAAAAGATGTTGCAAAAGATGTTAAGTTTAGACTTTGGAAAAGTCCAGATGAGCTTAGAGCTTTTACCCTTAGAGGTGGAGCTGATTTTGTAGCAGTACCTACAAATGTCGCAGCAAACCTATATAATAAGGGTGTAGATATAAAACTTTTAAATGTATCTGTTTGGGGGATACTTGGAATTTTAACAAGAGATAAATCTAAAAAAACATTGGCAGATTTTAAAGGGTGTGAAATAGCTATGCCATTTCGTGCTGATATGCCTGATATAGTTTTTGAAGAGATAGCAAAGCAACAAGGACTTAATCCCAAAAAAGATTTCAAACTTAGATATTTAAACTCTCCAATAGATGCAATGCAGATGCTTATTATGAGAAGAGTTGATCATGCACTTTTAGCAGAACCTGCTACTTCAATAGCATTAAGAAAGACAGGCTCTTATCCACTTAAACTTGTAGCACCAGATCTTTATAGAAGTGATATGTTAAAAGAGGAATGGGGAAAAACTTTTAAAGTTGAAGCAAAAATACCAGTAGCAGGTATGGCTGTAGTTGGTGAAAATATTAAAAAGAAACATCTTGTAAAAAGATTTAATGAAGAGTATCAAAAATCAATGATTTGGTATAAAAATAATCCTAAACAAGCAGGGGAATTAGCAGCTAAATATATTAAAATGCTTGATGCAAAAGGTGTAAAAGATTCTATAGAATATGTAAGCTTAGCTATTGTAAATGCTAAAAAGTCACAAAAAGATTTAGAATTTTTTATGGATGTTTTAAAGAAAAATAATCCAAAGTCTATAGGTGGAAAATTACCTAGTGATAGTTTCTATTATGGTGATAAATAGATGAAGTTTTTTATTAAAATATTAAAAGATTTTCCTGCATATTTATGGAGTGGATGGGGTGCAATAGCTTCCATCTTACTTTTTATAGCATGTTGGGATGTAGGTAATCAAGTATATGGAAACCTTGTTTTACCATCACCTTTAGATGCATTTAAAACTTTATCTTTAATGCTTCAAGATGATTTAGTATGGGAAGAGATAAATGTTACATTATATAGAGCTGGCATAGGCTTTGGAATTTCATTGGTACTTGGATCTGTTCTTGGCCTTATTGCAGGATTTTTTGCAACAGCATCTATGATGAGTAGACCAATAGTTACAATTTTAGTTGGTATGCCTCCAATTGCTTGGATCGTATTAGCTATGATTTGGTTTGGTATGGGTGATGAGACTGTAATATTTACAGTAGTTGTAGCATCGTTTCCAATTATATTTGTAGGTGCTTTACAAGGCACAAGAACACTTGACGGTGATCTAAAGCAAATGGCAGATAGTTTTAACTTTCCATGGCATATGAAGTTTATGGATGTATATTTCCCTCATATTTTTTCTTATGTTTTCCCTGCATGGGTGAGTGGTCTTGGTATGGCTTGGAAGATAGTCGTAATGGCTGAACTATTAGCTACTTCAAATGGTATAGGAGCTTCACTTGCAATTGCAAGATCTCAGCTTGATACACCTACTGCATTAGCACTAGTAACTATTATGATTGGATCATTGATGTTTATAGAATATATTATCTTAGAGCCAATAAAAAGAGAGGTTGAATTATGGAGAAATTAGAACAATTAAAAGTATCAAAATTAAATCATCATTTTGGCTTTACTCATATTTTACAAAATATTAATTTTACTCTAAATAAAGGTCAAGTATTAAGTATAGTTGGTCCTTCTGGTGGTGGAAAAACTACACTATTACATCTATGTGCAGATTTACTTGATGTACAAGAGGGTAAAGTTGAAAATAGTTTTATCTCTTCATCTTTTGCTTTTCAAGATGCACGACTTCTTCCTTGGAAAAATGTAATTGATAATATTGTAATAGGCTTATTGGCAAATGGTACTAATAAAAATGAAGCTATAAAAAGATCACAAGAAATTGCACTTAAGTTTGGTCTTGAAGAGGATGACTTTGATAAATTTCCAAAAGATCTATCAGGTGGTATGCGTCAAAGAGTTTCTTTTGCTAGAGCCTTGGTGATTAATCCATCACTTTTATTTTTAGATGAGCCATTTTCTGCACTTGATATTGGGCTTAAAAAAGAGTTACAAACACATCTAATTGATATGGTAAGAGATCAAGGCTTGACAATTTTATTTATTACACATGATATTATGGAAGCTATACGATTAAGTGATAAGATATTATTACTTGAAGCTGATCCAGGGCATATTATAAAAGAGTTTGATTATATATTAGAGCAAACAAATAGAGATGATAAGTTTGTATATGAAGAAACTGCAAAAATATTACAAGATGAAACAATCATAAATACATTTGAATTAAATTCGCTGGAGTTAAAATAATGGCTGAAGAATTAAAGAAGAACGAACAAAAAGAGATTTTACATGCAACTAATCATTATTTATATTATCCAGATGAAAAAGATATACCTATATATTTAGCTTATGGATTTAGACCAATATTTTTAATGATGGCTCCATATATGCTAATCTCTATGATTTTATGGGGATTAGTTTGGAGTGGTACTGTAAATATACCATTTATGAATGATACTTTAACATGGCATATCTATGAGATGTTGTTTGGTATATTAACTGCTGGAATTATGGCATTTTTAACCACTGGACTTCCTGAACTTTTCCCTGGGATGGTACCTTTTGTAGGAAAAAGATTAAAAGCTGTTATGCTTTTATGGATACTAGGACGAGTTAGTTTTTGGACCATAGATATTACAGGTGTTTGGTTAACTGCTATTTTAAATATATCTATGTTGCTGTGGCTTTTATGGTTTGCAAAAGATGTTGTTCTTGATCCCTTACAAAGACATGCTAGTTTAGGATATGCAATGGTGGTAATTTTAGTAATTGAGGGATGGTTTTTTGCTTCACAATTAGGATATGCCCTAACTGATGGTATGAGTATTTTAAAAGTTGCATTAGGTTCTATACTTGTATTAGTTTTATTAGCCTTAAGACGAGTTAATATGGAAGCGGTTAATGAACTTATGGAAGATAAAGGTATTGATGATATTTATGTTTCAAGACCACCATTGACAAATCTTGCAGTATTTTGTGTAATAATATTTACAACTGTTGAATTTTTGTATCCTTCAAATTCTGCCTTAGGTTGGTTAGGACTTGCAGCAGGAGCTTCTATACTTGCTACTACTAGTGATTATATTTTAAAAGATAAATTTATTTTAAATCTTGGATTTGTAATTTATTTAGGATTAATTCCTGTGATGTTAAGTATTGGTTATGCTTTGATGGGTTGGGCAATACTTAGTGATGAAATAGTTAATATTAGTCACTATAGACACTTTATTACAAGTGGTGGATTAGGGTTAGCATATATTTTAATTATGATGATTGTCGGTTGGATACATACAGGTAGGCATCTTACAGTAAATATTTATACAAATTTAATAATAATTTTAATAGTATTAGCTACACTTATGAGGTCAATGATACCATTTTTTGAAAGCTACTCTAATGAGCTTTATCTATACTCTAGCTTAATATGGGCAATACCATTTGCATTGTATATGAAATTATTTAATGGCTTTTTACTAGCTCCTAGAGCAGACGGAATTAAAGGATAATAATGACATATTTAGTTTTTCATTTATTACATATATTTTCAGTATTTATTTATGGTGGATTTTTAATTACAGATAATCTAATTTTAATGAGGATGCAAAAAACTTTAACACCTGAAAAGTATGCTGAGGTTAGAAAATATTTTGCACTATTTACAAAGCAATTAGTCCCAAAAGCACTAATAGTTGCCGTAATATCAGGAGCATATTTAATTCATATTAATTTTGGTGAAGTATCCTCAGATGGTTTATCAAATTTCCAAATTGTATTATCAATTAAAGCCTTTTTAGGTGGATGGTTAGGACTCAGAGGAGTACTACAAGTATTTTTTGGAATTCAGCCACTTGTGTTTACATCACATAGATTTCCATTTATATTTGTAGTTGCTATTATATTCTTATCACAAATAATGTTTGCGGTATAAATTATCTTTAATTGATAATGAGTATCATCTTAATATTGTATTAAGTTGAGAATGGTTATCATTCTATATAAATATATAAATAAGGATTTTAAATGTTGTTATCAAATTTAGAAAAGAATACAAGTGCAATCATAAAAAGTATAGATTGTAGTGAAGATTTAAAACAAAGATTTTATTCTTTTGGATTAATAAAAGGCACAGCTATACTTATAGAAGAGATATCTCCCACAAAAAATACTATAGTTTTATTAGTGGATGATACTTCTGTAGCAATTAGATTGGATGAAGCAAAACAAATTAAGGTGGATTTAGTTTAATGAAACCAATTAAAATTGTATTAGCTGGTCAAGCAAATGTAGGAAAATCATCATTAATAAATGCTATGACGGATTCACGACTAAAAGTTGGTAACTTTTCTGGTGTTACTGTGGATAAAAGTGAAGTTTGTTTTGAGCATCATTGTCATATTTTAGAGATTATAGATTTACCAGGTACATATTCTATAAATGGTTTTTCACAAGAGGAAAAAGTTGCACATGATTTTTTGCAAAATGAAGATTATGATGTGATTTTAAATGTAGTTGATTCTACACATATCACTAGAAATTTTCTTTTAACTCTTGAGCTATTAAATATGAATAAAAAGATGGTAATAGCTTTAAATATGATTGATGAAGCAAATGCAGAAGGTATTATTATTGATGCTAAGCAAATTGAAGCAATTACTGGAATACCAACAATAGCCGTATCTGCAAATACAAAAGAAGGTGTTGAGGCTCTAGTAAATAAAGTTCATGATGTAGCAGATGATGAAAATAGATTAAGATCAAGAGTAAGTTATAGTGATATTATAGAAGAACAAATCTATGCAGTTAGCTCATACTTTAAGGAGCATGACTATTGCTATGAAGATTTAGACTCTCGTGAAATGGCAATTAAGCTTTTAAATGATGATGAAAAGTTTTTTAAACAAATTCATGATAAGCCAATTTTTATGGAGCTGCAACCTTTATTGATAGAGTGTCATGATAAGATTCATAGCTATTTTGAAACGAAAAATCATACAGATATTCAAGCTACCGAGCATAGTGCAATAGCACGAGGAATTAGGGCTGAAACTGTAAAGTGCCAAACCCCTAAGAGTCAAAAGAAACTAACTAAGAGAATTGATGATATTTTAATTAATAAGTTTGCTGGTATCCCTATTTTTCTATTTTTTATGTGGGGATTATTTCAACTTACCTTTGAACTAGGCGCTATTCCTATGGATTATATCGATGCAGGCTTTGGATGGCTAGGTGATGCTGTTGGGGCTAGTATTGCTCATGAAGGTTTAAGGTCTTTGATAGTTGATGGAATTATTGCAGGTGTTGGGGCTGTTGTTTTGTTTTTACCAAATATTATAATTTTATATATTGGTATTGCTCTTCTTGAGACAACTGGATATATGTCTAGAGTTGCATTTTTGCTTGATGGTTTTTTCCATAAATTTGGACTTCACGGTAAAAGTTTTATACCTTTAGTTACTGGATTTGGTTGTAGTGTTCCAGCGTATATGGCAACGCGAACACTTAAAAATGAAAAAGATAGACTTATAACCTTATTTATAATTGGATTTATGTCATGTGGTGCTAAGCTTCCTGTGTATGTACTTTTTGCAGGGGCATTTTTTTCTCCTGATGTTGCAGGTGATGTATTATTTTATATCTATATTGCTGGAGCATTATTAGGTTTAGTGATGGCAAAGGTCTTAAGAGTTACAGTTTTTAAAGGTGATGATGAACCATTTGTAATGGAGATGCCAAAATATAGATTACCAACATTAAAATTAATTTATATGATAGTTAGTCAAAAAGCTTGGTCATATCTAAAAAAAGCAGGTACATTTATTTTAGCTGCTACTATTTTAATTTGGTTTGCTTCAAATTATCCTAAGCATGATACTAATGACCAAGCATTACAGTTAGAGCATAGTTATTTAGGACAAGTTGGAAAAATTACAGAGCCATTTTTTGCACCTCTTGGATTTGATTGGAAGTTAAGTGTAGCGTTAGAAACGGGACTTGCTGCTAAAGAAGTAGTAGTTGCTACATTAGGTATCTTATACAATGTTGGTGATGAGGTTGATGAGAATAGTGATCAGTTGTTAAGTGCTATAAAAGAGCAAATACCATTTGCAACTGCTGTATCATTTATAGTATTTGTAATGATATATCTACCCTGTTTTGCGGCATCTATGGTATTTGCAAAAGAAGCTGGAGGATATAAATACTTAGGATATCTATTTATTTTTACTACAGTAGTAGCTTGGATTATGAGTTTTATAGCTTACAATATAGCACTTGCTCTCTAAGTTAATAAATTAAATATGATATTTGCATTACAATCTTTAGCTGGTGGTTTTTTGGATGAGGATCTTGTAAATTTTAATAAAAATTTTGATGACTGGTGCATTCAGTTTGAAAGTTATGAGGATGCAATGTATATAGTACCAACGCTTGAAAATCCAGAAGTGATTGATATTGTTGAGATTACACCATTAAGTTATCCTAAATATTTTTTTCATTCTCTCAAAGGCATTATTCATGCAACACGAGAGATTGAAGATAAAATTGTATGTATTGTAGAACCATACATAGGATCTAGTTTTAAAATTGCAATATGTGATATTAAAACTGGAACTACAAGATTAACAAAAACTAGCTATAAAAGTATTCCAAGTGTTGAGGGTGCTTTGCTAATTTTAGTTCAAAAGGAGTATAATAAAATTGATCAAACGATTAACGCCGAGACAGTACGAAACATATAAATGTAATAAATGTGGAAACGAAGTTGAAGTATAAAATGTTGGTGGTGGAGAATTGCATTGTTGTGGTGAAGCTATGGAAATGATTACAGAAAATTTAACAGCAGTTAATCTTATGAAAGCTTTTGCTGGTGAATCTCAAGCAAGAAACAAATATGAATATTTTGCAAAAGTAGCTCAAAAAGAGGGATATAAGCATCTAGCAGAACACTTTCAAAGAGCAGCAAATAATGAAAAGATGCATGCAAAACTAGAACTAAAAGTATATAACAAGATGACTACTGGTAATGAATTAGGTGATACTATTGAAAACCTAAATATGGCAATTGCTGGTGAGTCTTATGAAAATACTACTATGTACCCAGATTTTGCATCTATTGCAAAAGAGGAAGGGTACTTAGATGTATCTAGAATGTTTAGCCTAATTGGTAAAATAGAAGTGGAACATGAAAATATGTATAAAGCTTTATTAGCAAGACTTGAAGCTGGTGAAGAGCTTGTAAGTGAAGATGGCAATGAAGCTTGGATTTGTGAAGTATGTGGACATATTCACTATGGTAAAAAAGCTTTAAAAGTTTGTCCAGTTTGTAAACATCCTCAGGAATACCAATCAAGGTTAAACTCTCAAAAATAGTTTTAAAAAGATGAGGTAAATTTTATCTCGTCTTTTTTATTTGAAACTGGTTAATAAAAATACCCCAAGTAATAAAATTAAAATACCACCAATTATCTCTAGTATATAAGATTTACTTTCAAATTTTGAAAATCCTTTTTCCCGTAATATAATAGATAATATCCCTGCTATAGAGATAGTAAGCCCCATCCCTATATACTCATGGTAATAGCTGCTAAAACTCCAAGTAAGTATTGTTTAAAATGATACAAAATAAGACAATTGTCATAACTCCAGGGCAAGGAACTATACCAGCACTAAGAGCTACACCATATTCACTTTTGTTTGAAGGTTCTAGTTGTTTTTCTTTAGCTTTTCTTGCTTTAAATCCACTATAGATTATATAAAAGCCTACAAGCATAATCATTACTGCAGATATTTGCATAGCTATTTGTGAATATGCATTGAAATTTTGTCGAAACATTGATTTTAAAATAAAATATATTCCAAAAGTAAATATTAAAGCTGAAATAGCGCGTATTATAGAGACCATATATCCCATTTTAAATGCTTTTTTATAATCACTTTTATTTGTAGTAAAATAAAATGCAACCAAAGCTTTTCCATGCCCTGGACCTGCTGCATGAACTAAGCCGTAAGCAAAAGCAATTGCCAATACTAAAAGTGAAGGGATAAGAGTATTTTCATCATTAATCTCTCTAATAGTACTAGAGATAAAACTATTTAGTTTATACTGTAAAAGTGTAAGTTGCTTGATAAGTTGATTATAAAATTCCATTATTTAAGCTCTAATCTATATCCAAAATATGTATCGTGATCTAGTTCAACAATTTGTGCGCTTGCACCTTTTATATTTATAAATTCATTTTTAAGAACAGGTGCTACAAAAAAGTCCTCATCGTATAGATCAATTTTTAAGCCTTTGACTGGATAGCTTTCTTTAATATCAAAGGCATAGATAAGTCTATTGTTTTCAATACTTGCTTTAAAGTTTATAGGTGTAAAGATATCTTGTGATTTTTTATCTACTAATATATTTGTATAATAACTATATTCTTTAAGTGAAACAAAATAGCTCTCATAGATAAATTGGTTTTCATCTTTATTGATTTTTCCATCACCATCTGTATCCACTTCCATAATCAACATAGCAGATGTCATCTCATCAAATTTCCATGCAAAGTGAATAGAAGTTGTTTTGTCCTTATTTACTTTGATAGTTGGATAAATATCCATAAAGGTATGTGGATGTGCAAAAAGTGTCACAATAAAAAAGAAAAAAGAGATTAAAATTTTCATATAGTTAATTCACTTATTTGAAAATATCTTTTTTGACAAGCTAATGAGGGTAGATTTATATAGTTACTATATCTTTTATCTTGATGAAAATGTCCTTCAATTATATAATCAATATCATAGCTTGAATATTGATCTATTCTATTTTGTGCAAAACTATTAAAGTCTTTTATATCCCCACATATATTTTTATTTAATAACCATGAATTTAAATTTTTAAATAATATATAATTTATATCTAAAAGATTTGCTATTTTACCCGTGGCTTTTGATCGTATAAAACTTGTATATATTTCATATGGTCTTGGCATAAAGATATCACCATGTGATAGTGCTATTTTCTTCTTTTGGTATGTACATATTAGTGGTTGAAATTGTCTTGATATCACTAAAATATTTGGAAAAGTATCACTAAGGTTAAAGTCATGATTTCCCTCTAAATAAATAATTTCAATAGTCTTTGAAAGCTTATTGATAAGATCTATAATATTTTGATTTTCTTTTTGAAAGTAAGTGATGTCATCTGATAAAAAATCAAATATATCACCCATTAAAAATAATTGTGAAGTTTGTATTTTTTCAGTTTGAATCTCTTCTAAAACATTTTTTAGAATTGTTCTATTTGAATTGTAATGTGAATCAGCAATGAATATTGCTGATTCTTTTATGTTAAGGTACATAAGCTAAATTTGGAATACCCATATCTTCTTCATATCCACACATTAAATTTGCATTTACAACAGCTTGTGATGATGCACCTCTTAGTAGATTATCTATTGAAGATGATATAAAAATAGAGTTACCATTTTGTTCTACAAAGATATCACAGAAGTTTGTACCTGCTGTATCTTTGATAGTTGCTGGTTTGTCTTTAATTCTTACAAACTTATCGTCTGCATAGAACTCTTTTAAAACTTGTTTTGCGTCACAAACATCTTCAAGTGTTGCATATATAGATATAAGCATTCCTCTATTTACAGGGATAAGATGTGGTACAAAATTGATATTTGCTTCAATATCTGTAAGCTCTAAAATCTTTTCAGATATTTCAGGGGAATGTCTATGTCCAAATGGATTATATGCAAAAATATTTTCATTTATATTTACAAAGTGTGTTGTATCACTTAGCTTTTTACCTGCTCCACTTACACCACTTTTTGCATCTATAAAGATATTTGACTTTGGATCGATATATGGTATAAAAGGCACAAGAGCAAGAAGTGTAGCAGTTGGATAACACCCTGGATTTGCAATTAGTTTAGCATTTGGTATTAAACCATCATAAAATTCTGGTAAACCATATACTGAATGTTTTAAACCCTCTTTGTCTTCATGTGGACAATAGTGTTCTTCATATGTATCAAGTTTAAGTCTATAATCTGCACTAAGATCTACAATTTTTATCCCAAGAGCAAGAAGTTGTTTTGCAAAGCCCATAGATGCCTTATGTGGAAGTGCTAAAAATGCAAGATCGGCTACTTTTGCTATATCAGATGCATTTGCTTTTTGAATTGGCATATCAAGTACACCATCTAAACAAGGGTGTAAATCTTTTGCACTTACACCACCTTCACTATTTGCAATGTATGTGATATTAAACTTTGGGTGATTTAAAAGGATTTTGATTAGCTCTAATCCTGTATATCCACTAGCTCCTATGATTGCTACGTTTGTCATTTTGCCTCCATAATGTTTATTCTAAACATATTTATTCCGGTTCCAAGTCTAAAAAAGTAAAGAAACTTACTTTTTTAACGACTTTCACCTTGATAATAAACTTTTTCTACTTCAAATTCTTTAGTTCCACCTGGAAGTTTAGCTTTTACTTCATCACCTTCTTCTTTTCCCAAAAGTTGTTTTGCCAAAGGAGAATTAAATGAAATTTTACCATCTTCAGGATTAGATTCTTGAGATCCTACTATAGTATAGTTGATTTCATCATCTGTATCTAAATCTATTAAAACAACTGATGAACCAAAACTTACCTTATCGTGAGGTAAAGTAGATGGATCAATTATAACTGATCTAGAGATAATATCTTCAGTAACAGCAATTTGCTTATCCATATTTGCTAGATCTTCTTTTGCTGCATGATATTCTGCATTTTCTTTAAGATCACCTAATTGTCTTGCCTCATCAAGTGCTATTACAATTGTAGGTCTTAAAGATAGTTTCATATCACTTAGTTGTGATGTAATTTTTTCAAAGCCATCATTTGTCATTGGTTCTTTTTCCACGAAAGTTCCTTGTATTATTTATGATATAATATCTAAAAATTTATAAAGAGTAAAGTTTGATGACCAAAGGGAATTACTATGCAAAAGTATGATAGATGTAAAAAGATTTTTGGTGACAAGTTTGAAAACTTACAAAATGCCAAAGTTATTATATTAGGTGTTGGTGGTGTAGGTGGTCATGCACTTGATTGTTTGTATAGAAGTGGCATTACAAATATAACTATTGTAGATTATGATACTTATGAAGAATCAAATCAAAATAGACAAATAGGTAGTGAAAATGCCCTTGGTAAAGTCAAAGTTGATCATCTAAAAACTTTATATCCAAATATTAAGACAATTAATACAAAAATAGATTTACAATGGGTAGAACAAAACAATTTAGATGAATATGATTTAATTTTAGATGCTATAGATGATATCAAGCCAAAAGTTCAGATTATTAAAAGATACCATAAAAAACTAATTTCTACAACAGGAAGTGCAAAGAGACTAGATCCCACTAAAATAGAATATATAAATATATGGAAAACACATAATGATCCATTTGCTAAAAAAATTCGTGAAGAATTAAAAAAGATTAGATTCAATAAAAATTTTAAAGTGATATTTTCTAGTGAGTTACCTCAATGCAAAGAGTTAGGAAGTTTTGTGGGTGTTACAGGTAGCTTTGGACTTGCTATGTGTGCTAAAGCTATTGAAAAGATGCCAAAATTTAAATCTGAAGTGCAATTTATGAAGTAAAAAATCATATCAATTTTTACCTTAAGCTGCCATTTCAAGACCATAAAAAACTTCATTTGGAGTTTTCCAATTTAAAGCTTTTCTTGGTCTATTATTTAATTTATCTTCAATCATTTTAATATATTCAGCAGCAAGCTGATCTAAAAAAGCTAAGAGAGCTTGAAAAAGAGAATACAAAGCTA